>NZ_JBRIMD010000003.1:0-273512 GCF_052977325.1 Shewanella sp. 0m-6 | reverse complement strand
GCTAAGATACAGGCTTCATCGCCATACCAATCTGCTTTCAGCGCTTGAAAGTTAATCCACATTTCAAGCTCAACCAGTAACGGCTTAAGCGAACTAGAAAAGCCGCTATCGGCGCTAATCGTAATCGGAAGTTTCTCTTGCTTATCAATATTGGTCATCGGTATTTACCGTCACTTTTTCTGGTCTAGTTCTATCGTTATAATACTGATTCTGCTGGCTAATGCCATTGGTTGCAACCACCAGCTATCACAAGCCCCACAAATCCTATCCAATAAAAAAATGCACTACTGAGGGTGCATTTACATAATTGCGTAGCTGTCGGTGTAGAGCTTAATCTATAGGACTCGCAGTGGCTGCCACAACTCTTTCGACTGCTTCAGCGCAGACAGTAACGAGTAATATTTCACTTTATACGGCCATTGATTTGATGGATGCCAAAAGTCGACAAAGTAATAACCTTCGGCTTGATACAACCATTCGGCAGACTTTTTTGGTTTACCTAACTTAGGCGCAATTAGTGGGTAGGTCGCACCGCAAATAATCAAATCAGGGTTAATAGCTTTGATTTGTCCAAGTAATAATTCCCAATCACTATCAACATATTTTGATAGTTCATCTGCCGCAGATGAGCTTTGGCCAGCACTCTTTTTGATATTGATAATAGCGCAGCTTTGAAAGGCTTCTTCGACCTTGGGATCTGATTTGTAACCTTCATCAAATGGCTGAATTTCATCAGTAGCGATAAGCTTATTAATACCATCAAGCCAGTGTGCTACAGACCACCACATCGGCTTACCTAGCTCTTTTAACGTTTTAGAAGCTAGGTATTCATTTAGCGCCCATTCTTGTTCGGTTTCAGTTGAACTTTCATAAGCCTCTTTCATCAGAAACAGCACTTTAACAGGTGCTTTTTCCCAAAGGTCTTTATTAAGAATCCCATCTTCAATGAAAAACTTTTCCTTGTGAAGTTCACGCTTCCGCCATGAAATAAAATCCATTTCTTACTCCTTTAAAATTGTGTTCCTCACAATAGGGGTTTTCATGACTCCTCAGGGTGATAAAAATCAAATTATTTTACTTTTACTCTAAAAGTCATGCGCTTAAAAACAAAAAAAGCGACCAAAAGGTCGCTTTTTCAATTCTTTAACCACCGGAAACCACCAAACTCACTGTTTCCGTAATGGCGTTACTGCCGATGATAAGACAATGAAGTTTGTCGTTTTCGCCGCGGAGTTGACTCCAGTCAAACTCCTTATTTCGAGATATGCGAAAACGTCAAACTGAGGCAGTATTATCAAGCCCAAGCAGCAATTACTCGTAGTCAGAGATTGGTGCGCAACTACACATTAAGTTGCGGTCACCAAACACATCATCAATACGGTTAACCGTTGGCCAGAACTTGTTCAGCTTCACCGCTGCCGTTGGGAACACCGCTTCTTCACGCGTATATGGACGCTCATCAAACGCTGGGTCCATAATGTCAGCTAGGGTGTGCGGCGCGTTGTGTAGCGGGTTGTTGTCCGCTGGCCACTCACCTGCTTCTACCTTGGCGATTTCGCCACGAATAAACACCATTGCCTCGATAAATCTGTCTAGCTCAACCTTAGACTCTGATTCTGTTGGCTCAATCATCAAGGTTCCCGCCACTGGGAAACTCATGGTTGGCGCGTGGAAACCATAGTCATTTAGACGCTTAGCGATATCCATTTCGGTCACGCCAGATGCTTCTTTAAGTGGACGTAAATCGATGATGCACTCGTGGGCAACACGGTCGTTACGGCCGGTATAAAGTACTGGGTAATGCGCCGACAGTTTCTTCATCATGTAGTTAGCATTAAGCAGTGCTACTTGCGTTGACTGACGTAGACCTTTTTTACCTAGCAACTTGATGTACATCCAAGTGATAGGCAAGATGCCTGCGCTACCAAATGGCGCGGCTGATACTGCGCCATTGTTGTCAGACTCAAGACCATGCTTAACCACCGCGTGACCGGATAGGAATGGCGCAAGGTGCTTTTTAACACCGATTGGGCCCATACCTGGTCCACCGCCGCCATGTGGGATAGCAAAGGTCTTGTGTAAGTTAAGGTGCGATACGTCTGCGCCAATAAAGCCTGGTGATGTTAGGCCTACCTGTGCGTTCATATTAGCGCCATCTAGGTAAACTTGACCGCCGTGATCATGGATCACATCGCAAATTTCAGCGATGGTCTCTTCGTACACGCCGTGCGTCGACGGGTAAGTGACCATGATGCACGATAGGTTGTCAGCCACTTCTGCCGCTTTGGCGCGAAGATCAGCCATGTCGATGTTGCCGGCTTTATCACAAGCCGTGACCACGATTTTCATGCCTGCAAGCTGCGCAGAAGCTGGGTTAGTACCGTGCGCCGATTGTGGGATTAGACAGATATTTCTGTGCGCGTCGCCACGTGACTCATGGTATTGCTTAATTGCTAGAAGACCCGCGTATTCGCCCTGCGCGCCTGAGTTAGGCTGCAGTGATACCGCGTCGTAACCTGTGATATCAATTAGCCATGCAGATAGCTCTTCAAGTAGCTGCGCGTAACCTTGCGCCTGATCTTGTGGGCAGAATGGGTGCATGTTGCCAAATTCTGGCCATGTAATCGGCGCCATTTCGGTGGCTGCGTTTAGCTTCATGGTGCACGAACCCAATGAAATCATTGAGTGGTTCAGGGCTAGGTCTTTATTTTCAAGACGCTTGATATAACGCATCATTTCCGTTTCGCTCTGGTAACGGTTAAATGTTGGGTGCGTTAAGATGGCATCTTTACGGATAAGTTCGCTTGGGATTGACGTGCTGCCGTTAGCAATAATCGCTGCATCAAGTGCTGCAATATCAGCGCTACCATTTGAGCTATCGTCATCACCTAGGATAACGGCAATTAGCTCAGCAACATCGCTGCGAGTCGTGGTTTCAGACAAACTTAAACCCACAATGCCATCACTGTCGATGCGCAGGTTTAGGCCTGCAGCTGCAGAGCGTGCTTGTACAGCCGCAACGTCTAAGCCTTTAATTGACAGGGTATCGAACCAAGTGTTGTTCAAGAGCTCAACGCCTTTTGCCGTTAGTGCAGCGGCAACGATGTCGGTTAGACGGTGAATGCGCTCAGCAATGGTCTTAAGGCCTTGTGGACCGTGGAATACCGCATAGAATGATGCCATGTTGGCAAGTAGCACCTGCGCGGTACAGATGTTTGAGTTAGCTTTTTCGCGGCGGATATGTTGCTCACGAGTCTGCATTGCCATACGCAGTGCGCGGTTACCACGAGTATCTTGTGATACACCGATAATACGACCCGGTAGTGAACGCTTATATTCGTCACGGGTCACAAAAAATGCAGCGTGTGGCCCACCAAAGCCCATTGGCACACCAAAGCGTTGTGAGTTACCCAATACTACGTCAGCGCCCATAGAACCTGGCGACTTAAGCAAGACAAGCGACATCATGTCGGCTGCAACCGATACCAGCGCCTTTTTCTCATGTAGCTGAGCAAATAGCTCAGTGAAATCGTTAATTTGACCTAGGCGGTTGGTGTACTGAAATAGCGCACCAAATAGCTCGTAGTTAACAGCGTCCTGTGCAGGGCCGACAATAACCTCAAAACCAAAACACTCGGCGCGAGTTTTAATCACGTCAACCGTTTGTGGGAACACATCGTCTGCCACAAAGTAGATGTTAGCTTTTTTCGCTTTAGAGACACGCTTAGATAGCGCCATCGCTTCTGCGGCAGCTGTGGCTTCATCAAGCAGTGATGATGAAGCGAGATCAAGACCAGTTAAGTCCATTGATACTTGCTGGAAGTTTAGAATCGCTTCAAGGCGGCCTTGAGCAATCTCTGGCTGGTAAGGCGTGTAGGCGGTGTACCAACCTGGATTTTCTAATACGTTACGCTGGATAACACTCGGTACTTCAGTGCCGTGGTATCCCATACCAATGTAGCTCTTGAAGACTTTGTTCTTGTCTGCAATTTTACGGATATAAGCTAAGCCTTCCGCTTCACCACACGAATCGCCAACCGCTAAATCACGGTTTAGCAAGATAGCGCCGGGTACGATTTGAGCGGTGAGATCTTCTAACGATTCAGCACCAACAAAATTAAGCATCTCTTGCTGCTGATCAGCACCTGGGCCAATGTGACGGCGTAGAAATAGTTCGTGCTGCTCTAACTGCGTAAGGGTTTCTTTGGTCATGGGTAACCTAGTTCCTATTTGCCAGTATCCTGCCTGTAGGGGGGCGGTGCTACCGGTCTCTTTAGTTTAGAATTCGATTGTTGTTTGGCTTATGTACGTTTGCTTGAATAGCTTGGCAAACGTATCTCGGCTCACACACTTTGACTGAAATATTATTAATTACATGTCTTTAGCTTTTGCGGCATAAGCCATATAACGAACAAAGCCCCACTCAGCGATGAGTTGGGGCTTTGTTTATCATCGACGCTTATTCTTCGTCGATAACTGCTTGATAACCTTCGGCATCAAGCAAGTTGTCTAGTTCAGTAAGGTCGGTTGGCATAACGCGGAAGAACCAACCATCACCAAATGCATCGCTGTTAACTAGCTCTGGAGAATCTTCCAGCGCTTCGTTAACGGCAATCACTTCGCCAGAAAGCGGTGCGTAGATGTCTGACGCCGCTTTTACAGATTCAGCTACTGCGCAGTCTTCACCCGCGCTTACGTCGTCGCCCACTTCTGGAAGCTCAACGAACACCATGTCACCCAAAAGCTCTTGAGCGTGCTCACTGATACCGACTGTGTAGCTTCCGTCTTCTTCTTTACGGATCCACTCGTGAGAAGAAGCATATTTAAGTTCAGCTGGGATATTGCTCATTGGTCTAAATCCTTATTCGATGTTCTAATTCTGTATTTAATAAGACGTTACACTGACTTGCCTGTAAGGCTTATATCAATTTTTGCACCTTTTTTACATCATAAGTGCAGCGATTTCATCTACTTTTTGACGTTTGCCACATTGTTTTAGTTCAACGAGGTAAATCTATTATTTTGTACGCTTTATTAAGCATTAGCTAAAAATAGATGAAATCGTCAATTTTGCTCTATCTTACATGCTGCGAATAAGCTTTCTATTCGCAGTATCACAAACCTTTTTCTGAGCTATTCAAACTCAGTAGCCATTATATGGTGGGTTTAGCCGATAGTTGCTTTGGATTCTAGGAGAAAGCGCGCAGTTGATAAGCATCAATGAGCACTTTCGACAACGAAGCCAATGCAAATAGCTATAAACCCACCAATATAATTAGAATGCTTGTTTACCGTTACGTACAAACGACGGTGCGATAACCTTTACTGGTACACGCTTTTTACGCATTTCAACTTCAGCTACGTCACCAATGCTGCGCGGTACGCGAGCCATGGCAATTGAGTAACCGAGTGTCGGTGAGAAAGTACCACTTGTGATGGTACCTTGCTGCTCAACACCGTCGCTATCGGTAAAGAATACTGACATGCCGTGACGGATAACGCCTTTAGCATCCATGATGAGGCCAACAAGTTTGTCGGTACCTTCAGCTTTAATCTTTTCTAACGCTTGGCGACCGTTAAAGTCGCGATCCGCTGGCTCCCACGCTACCGTCCAGCCCATATTAGCGGCTAGTGGGTTAACGCTTTCGTCCATATCTAGGCCGTAAAGGTTCATGCCTGCTTCTAGACGAAGGGTGTCACGTGCACCTAAGCCGCATGGGCGAATGTCCGCGTCTAAGAATGCTTGCCATAGGGCTTCGGCTTCTGATTCTGGTACGATAACTTCGTAGCCTGTTTCGCCGGTATAACCAGTGGTTGCGATAAATAGTGAGTCTGCTTGTACACCAAAGAATGGCTTCATACCTTCAATGGCAGCGTTTTGCGCGGCGTTAAATACTGTGGCAGCTTTTGCCTTAGCATTTGGGCCTTGAACGGCGATCATCGCCAGCTCTGGACGCTCGGTAACTTCAACGCTAAAACCGTTAACTTGCTCATTGATCCAAGCTAGGTCTTTTTCGCGTGTTGCTGAGTTAACAACAATACGGTACTCGGTATCTGATAGGTAATAAGTGATAAGGTCGTCGATGACGCCGCCGTTATGGTCAAGCATACCGCCATATAACGCCTTACCCGGAACTTTAAGCTTAGCGACGTCATTGGCTAGCAATTTACGTAAAAAGGCACAAGCGTCGTCACCAATCACATCAACAACTGTCATGTGAGAAACGTCAAACATACCGGCGTCCTGGCGAACCGCGTGATGCTCTTCAATTTGTGAACCGTAGTTAAGTGGCATATCCCAACCGTGGAAATCTACCATTTTGCCGTTCGATTCTAGATGCTTGTTAAAAAGTACAGTTTTGTTAGCCATTTTTATCCCTTCTTTGGGGTCTTCTAGTCTGCTGCTGATCCCCGCTCTTTATATAGAGTACTGTGTAGGGTACTCGAGTCAGCTATGGGGTTCAGATTAATGTCGTCGTATTAAAATGCGGCGAAATTATACCTTGAGACGCTACTTTGTATACAAAAGAATTTTCTAATCCGAACAGTTTTGTCATTAGTTTTTCTCATTATGAATTTGTGAAAATTTCACACAAAAACAGCTTTCACCAACAACACTAAAACAAACCCATGAAATTAAAGGCTTATTTAGATTCAGCTAATGAGTCAAAATTGTTAACTCTGTTTGCGCTTACACAGGCTCGGCAAGTTGTTCTTGTTGCCTAGCGCCTGTTGAATAAACAGTGTTTTCAATGGCGCAAAATTATCAACGATATTTAAGCCCAGATCGCGAATGGCTTTTTTAATCGGGTTAGTGCCTTGGAATAATTTTTTAAACCCTTCCATTGCCGCGATCATCTCAAGCGCCTCGGCTTTACGCCAACGCTCTAAATCTCGCAGGTGACGATAATCACCAATGTCTTTACCTTGGTTTTTAAGCTCCTTTACCACCTCGACGATGCTGGCAGCGTCGAGAAAACCTAAGTTAACACCTTGACCTGCGAGCGGGTGAATGGTGTGAGCGGCGTCGCCCGCAAGGATCAAGCGCGGCCGTGCAAAGTGGCGTGCGTAACGCATACGCAAAGGAAACGATTGGCGTTCACTTTCGAGGCTGCACATACCAAGGCGACCATCGAATGCGGCGGTTAAGGCGCGCTCAAAGCTCACCTTATCTAATGCTAAAAGCTGCTGTGCTTTTTCTGGCGAGACTGACCACACGATTGAACACAGATCTTTTTCATATAAAGGTAGAAACGCTAATGGGCCTTCTTTATCGAATACTTGTCTTGCGGTGTCGCCGTGAGGCAGTTCGGTGCGAATGGTGGCCACTATGGCGTGGTGATTGTAGTCCCAGAAGGTCATGGGGATTTTACATTGCTCGCGCACCCATGAGTTGGCGCCGTCTGCAGCAATCACTAATGCGGCACTTAAGTTGTCGCCATTATCTAAGGTTAACCAGGCTTCTCGCTCGCCAAAGGCGATTCGCTCTAAACGCTGGTTTTCGATATAGGTCAACTCACTAAATTCTGAGGCGCGCTCAGCAAGTGCAAAGGCGATGGCGTCGTTTTCGATAATTGAGCCTAGGTGAGTTTCGCCCAGTGAATGCGCATCAAAATCGATTTTACCTAGGCTGTCTTTATCCCACACCTGCATTTTTTGGTAAGGACTCACTCTTGCTGCAGCCAAGTAAGGCCAGGCACCTAAGTTGGTAACAAGTTGCTGGCTAGCTTTATTAATGGCGCTAACCCTAAGTTTTGCTGGGCCCGATACCGCTTGGGTGTGGCCTGCATCAATCACCACGACTTTAATGCCTTCCATTGCTAAGCCAATAGCCGTTGCTAGGCCAACCATGCCTCCGCCAACGATGGCAACATCATAAGTTTGCGTGCTTAACATCTTTTACCCTTACTCATTAAAACTGCTTTTGACCTAAAAACACGATTAATCGTAGTGTTTAATCTCGCGCAGGCTATCTTGCCACGCGAGTGGCTAGCTTTGGAGCCAGCCCATTGCTTTTTGCGCCACGGGAGCTTTTAGCGGTGGGAACCATGACAGTAATCGCAAGCCTAAATTACGCCCAATCACTAATGGCCAATGATCATTTGAAAACCCGCGCACGAGAAACTCAATATTATTCATGGTGCTTTTTCTATCGTCATTACGCCTTGCAAGGTAGGCGTGGGTGACGCTTGTGCCGCCCAAATCGATAGCCCCTTCGGGGTTAGCAAGCGCTAACTTTGTTAGCGCTTTTTCAATCACATCAATCAAGCACACCACATCACGTAGACCTAAGTTAAAACCTTGGCCTGCAATAGGGTGTAGCGTTTGTGCCGCGTTACCTAAAAATACCGTGCGATGGTAAATCGGCCTTGGCATATACGACAGCAACAGCGGATAGCTATAGCGGTTGCCGATATCAATAAAGCGTCCAGCCCGGTAACCAAAGGCTTGCTGCAATTGCTCAATAAACTCGGCTTTGGGTGCAGCTAGTAGTCGCTCAGCTTCGCTAGGCGGTAAGGCCCACACCATAGATAACCGCGATTCATGCTTACTATCAGCCATTGGCAGTAGCGCTAATGGCCCTGTTTGAGTAAAGCGCTCATAGGCCCAGCCTTGATGCGCCTGCTCGGTATGAATATTGGCAATAATGGCGGTTTGATTAAAATCGACCTGTTCAAGTGGCTGCTTAAACGCTTGGCGCACTTTGGAGTTAACTCCATCGGCTGCGATTAATAGCTTAGCCGAGATCTGCTGACCATCTTCAAGGGTAAGTAATTGGGCATCAACTTGGGCTGTTACGCTTTGCAGTTTAGCTGGGCAATATAGCGCCACATCGCTCTTTTCAAGCAAGCTAAAGAGCTGCTTACCTACGGCTTCAAGCTCAACCACTTGGCCAAGATACGGCAGATTAAATGACTCACTGTTAAGCTCTGTCATACCAAAGTTGCCGCGCTCTGAAATATGGATATTTTCAATCGGCGTTGCTAATGACTCAAGATGCTGCCATAGATCCAGTTGCGTTAACTGAAATATTGAGCCATGGGAGATAGCAATTGATCGTGCATCAAAGCCTGGGTGATCGCAGCTTGGCTTGTGGGCTTCAATTAAGGCGATATTAAGTGGTTTTGCGAGCGATTTTGTCAGCAGGGCCAACGCCAGAGCTAAGGTAGCTCCCGCCATTGCACCGCCAACAATCGCGATGTCGACCTCGTTGATTTGGTTGCTACTTGCTAGCTCGTTAGGATTCGCCATGGAATGTATGAACTCAATAACAAAATAATGTGTGATATTGCTGATACAAAAACCGCCATGCAAACAGATGCGATGGCGGTATTGGGTCACGCGTGATAATTAGTGCATAACACCCACGTCGATGGGTTCGTCGTCATCGATGGCGGGGCCAAACTCGGCGTAGCACATTAATGCCGCCATACGAGTAAACTCCATCAGCTCAATCAGTGCCGCTTCAGACTCTTCGTCTTCACCAACATCAAACTCAACTTGTGCGATTTCTGACAAGTCCTGAATAACTTCACGCACATCAAGCGGCGCTTGGTTAAGTTTAGGTTGGATAATCGCGATACCCGTTAAGAAGCTTTGCACCCATAAAGATAACGCTTCAACACGCTTTGAAAGCGGCTCTTCCTCTTCTGGTAGCATTGGGCTAAAGCCAAAATCGGTATCTGACAAACGCGTCACCGCATCTTGGTATAGCTCTTCAATCAAGGCTTGCAGATCTTTTGGCAGTGCTTGGCCGTCATTCATCAGCTCAAGTAACGGCTGGGTCCAGCCTGAGGCGTGTTGCTCTACTCCGCCACAAATAAGCCCAACAAGAGCACCGTGAACTTCGACAGGGTGCTGACCAATTTCGGCAGCATTAAGTGCTGCAAGTAATTTATCCATGCGCAATGTAGGAAGGCTCGCCATAATAAAGTGTTATCCAATCACAAAATTTACTATTGTTCATGCTAGCAGAAGTGGTGAGCTCGACCAATAGTCGCCGCAATAAAGTGCCTAAAACTATGTGGAGTAAGCCACAAATGCAACAATCGTAATCAGTTGCAAAGTATACACCGACAAAAAAGCGGTTAATTTTGGCCATTATTGATGATGTAAAACTTGCTATTAAGTAACATCTAAACTAGCGAGTCGCTCTATGTTTGTACGCCAATGGCGATCTAAACAACAATTAATCTAAACTGAGCGAGTTTGCGCGTCGATCGTGTTGCACTTTGCTATTGAGACCGATATAGTCCGCTCAAGTACACGGTTAAAGGATCCTTTTCGGAATGAGTAGCAAGGCGATTGAAATTACCCTTATGGGTCGTACCTACTCTATTGCTTGTCCACAAGGACAAGAAGCTGCGCTTAGGCATGTGGCCAATAATCTCGAAAAGCAGTTAACCTCGCTTAAGGCACGTACCAATAACATTAGCCGTGAAGAAATTGCCATTATGGCAGCATTAAATATCGGTTATGAGCTGTTAGAAGAACAGCAAAAGAATCAAGATTATATAAGGCAGATGGATAATAAAATCGGTTTGCTGCAGTCGACACTTGAAGACGCGTTGGTTGAACGCGCTACAAAACCTGACGAAAAGTCGTTATAATAGAGTTTGCTTAATAAGCAGCTGATTACAGTTTTATCGTAAGCCCACTTTAGTCACCCGACTGGTTTACGAACACAAGTTTTGCTCCCTGGGATATTCGCTAGCTGGTAATGTCCCTGTGCCGATACTTACAAACCCAGGGTGAATGTTTTACTGACATTGTGCAAGCTCGGCTCGTACCGAGAAGCCTTAGGAGGTATTCATTTACCCGCCTTGAACCTACGGTTCAAGGGCTACACCAGCGGTCGGTATTCTGGGGAGCAATTTAATTCTTACATTAAGCCACTTTGTCGATGACTGAGTGGCTTTTTTGTTTCTATAAAGGTCCTAGATCCTAGGGCGCTTCGCTTCGAGGACGGACTTCGTCCTACTAGGAAAAGCAAAAGCTCAAAAAATTCAAAAAAACGCTCTACTCTTTCCGCTTATACCGTCTTTGCCTGTATCGTCTCAGCCCTTCCTAGCATCTAGAACCTTTCTTTTCATTTCCTAGAACCTAGGACCTTTTTAAGACCTCGCTAACATATTGTTTACTTTTTAAGCCATTGGTATTTATACCTTATTGACCCTAATAGCTGAGTTTTGTTATACATATATCACAATCTGTAAAATTTTCGGTTTTACAATTCTTTATAAGTTATTCTAAATCAATGTCTTAGCTAAAAATGGTTTTTGTTCATTATTGTTTTTAACACTCTTTTCGAGTATAAAGCTCGCATAATTAATAACTTACAATTCCGGGACTATGGCAAGTTACATAAAAGCCCCTCGCCGTTACTACGCGGTACTGCTCATTGCACTTTTCGCCCTTATTGGTTGTCAATCTACCCCCAATACACCACCTGCACCAGCGAAGATTATTCCTCAAGCGTTAAGCCACTTACCCTTTGACGTTAAAGTCGATGGCGCTGATATTGTCGATATTCAATTAACACTAGGCGATCGCAACTTATACCTGAGCGATAATGGCCATATCAAAATGGTTTCGATTGCACAGTGCCCACTTGATATATCAGCGCATCGCGGTGACTTTCGATTACCAGAAAGTAGCGATCTTGCCATTGCATCGGCACTGTTTGATAACTACAACAGTGTCGAAATCGATGTCATGCAATTAGGAGATGGCACTTGGGTTAACCATCATGATAGCCAAACTGGGCGAGCTACGGTTTATTACACTGGCGAGCGCTACAAACTTGAGCGTATGAACTTCAAACAATATGCCAACCTAAAACTACGCCAAAAAGGCTCGAATGAATTGCTCGATAGGCGCCCAATTACTGCATATGAGGCCTTTACAACCTTTGCAGCATATCGCTCTTATGATCAGCTACTAAACGTAGAGATTAAGTCTGAAGCCAATGGCCATGAGTTAGTTGAGCTCGACAATATGTTACGCCAAACTATTGGTCAGGGAGGCTTTTACTATTCGGCATCGGATCTTGAAATGCTGGAGAAGCTCCGTGGGATAAACCCTCTTGTCTATCTTGGATTTGTTCAAGGCGCGCACCCAACCAGTGTCGATAAAGTGACTGCAGATCTGCGCCGCGGCGCACAAAACGATGACTACTACTTAGATAACCAAAATAATATCGAGTTTGCCGGCAAGTATGGCACTAAGCGATATCGTTCTCGCTATAAAAACTATGCCTCATCGTCAGGCATAAGAATGCTTAACGATAAACTTGGCTCAAACTCAGGCTTGCACTTAGATATACGCAGCTTTATGCAAAATACTAGTGTCCTAAATAGTGCGCATCGTTATGGCATGAAAGTGTATAGCTACACGATCAACGGCACCGATTATCATCAGTCGCAACTAAAGCGTTTGTCTAAATCAAAGCTACCTGACGGGGTTATTGTCGACACCACGCCTTATAAAATCTGCCAAAAACTATTTAATGCATCTGTACCTAAAAAACGCTATCAGCCGCTAACCGCTTCAGGTAAGTATATCGCCTCGCTCCCCGCAGACGCTGATTTTGACCGCTTTAACGAAATGCTAGGTTACCAACAAGAAGGCTATTACATCTCGCTAAACTCGGGCCTTAAAGCGATTGCTAGCGCTAAAGCCAAGCCTAAAAAAGTAACTCACAAGTCTCATGCGAGCAATCCTCATGGTTTCCCAACAATTGTTGATGAAAAAATAGAAACCACTAATAGCAAAACCATTATTTTAACCCTACCAAGTAGCAACAATGACTGATAAAAAACACAGCCCATTTGCCACCGGTTTATTAAAATCGGCGCCAACGCAAACTAAAATGGCACAAGCCGAAAAAGAACTGCAAAAAGTTCAACAAAAGCAACAATCAACCGCAGCTAAGCAACAAAAGCAGCAAGAAGTAGAGCAGCAGATCGCGATTACCGGAAAGCCATTTTGGTGGTTGATGACCATGTTCATCTGCTCTGTGGTTTACCTGTTTCCAGAAGCGATATTCAACGCAGCTTTAACTGATGTGGCCGGCGGTCGTAACGCTAGCCACGATGACTTACGCGCAGTCGAGCTTTTTGGCCGTACAATTAGTGGTATTGGCGTTACCTTGCTACTGGCAGATATGCTACTGAGTGGCAAACGTGTGGCACGGGTTGGCCACGCTTTAGGCTATTTCAGCCTAATTGCGGTACTTGTGTGGCCTACGGTATTTTTCGGCCAAAAGTGGTTAGTGGATAAATTTATTATTGATGCATCGACGCCTGCTGAACGCCAACAAGCCTATCTTTCACAGGTACTACGTAGCGCATTAATTGAAAAGTCGATTCAATTTGAAGGTATAAACTACGACCCAGATACCGCTCACAGCAGCACCGAAAAAGCCTTTCTATCTGTGTTTGGCGGCTTAGTCTATGCCGATGATAAACTGGTTGATGATCTCTCGCAGAAAAAACGCATGATCATGGAAAAGTTTGTCCGTGATAAAGCGATGGCGAGCTTCAATACTCACTATAAAGATTACGACGATTTTCGCCAAACCCTGCGCGGCAAGTACCAAGAGTATGCCGATGGCTCAGCTAAATACAACCGAGCAGTTGCCAGCGCACCAGAGCGCTCTGATGAGTATTGGTTAGATACCCAAAACCAAGTCAAACAAGGTTGGGAAAAGTACCAGAAAGGCGTAACCGCCTATGAAGCTCGTGTTGAATCTAGAGCGCAGAAAATCGCACCTAAAATGTATGACTATTTCGAACGTCGTAACGAGTGTAAAGAGCGAAAAGGCAGCAGCCGTAATAGCTGCTATGAGCGTTTACAAACAAACTATGACCGTGAAATTAAAAAGTTAAGCATTCCTTATATCCCACCTGACGACTGGCTTATTCGTGAAGAGATCTCTACCTCTGAAAATGTCGGTAACTCTATCATTGCTGGTGTTATGACCTTTGGCTTATTCACCGCCATGCAAGCGGTAGACGCGGCAACCGGTGGCGATGCGGGCTTGAAAGATCACCGCATGGTTTACACCAATGATGTGAATCACTATAAGAACGTGCTGATGGTAAAAATGGAGCCCGACTTTATTAAAGAGTCAGGCGGCTACCCGCTAGGTATTAACTCACTACATACCTTTAGAGTGCACGAGCTCACTAGCGTTAAAGTGAATAAAAAACTTAAACAAAAGGGCTTAAGCTTACCTACGGCTTGGTCTATTACAGACCGTTTAACCTTTGATAAAGCCGTTGCCAGTAAGGTACGCCAACAGGCTGATATTGAATGGCGCAAAAACATGCGCGCTAAAAATACTGAAATGTCGCCCAATCTTAGTTGGCAGCAGTTCCAACGTCATAGTGAGATCCAACAACGCATTGAAAAGCGTATGGGCGAGCTATACGTCAAGCCAACCTTAGCGGACTGGAACAACCGTCAGTTTAAGCAGCAGATCATTGAACCCAATATTCAGCGCAAAACCACCGAATACATCAATGTATTAGAAGCACAACAAGTTGAGTTTGCCGATGGAGGTGTATTTGCTGCAACGGGTAAATCGGCGCTACGAGCAACCATTATTCCGCCGATTTCAATGTCAATAAGCTTGGCCTTAGTACTGCTTACGGTACTTAAACTGCCAATGAAACTGGTGGAGTTAGTGCAAGCTAAACAGGCAATGTCTAAAAGTGAAGCTGAATGTGAGAACGCAACTAAACCCTATATCAAACCTGCTGTAACTATCGCCCTATTAGCCTGTATTTTTGTGGTGCCTTTATCTATTGGTGGTAATAAATACACCATGGATGACTCGGCGATGAATTACTTCTTTGAGCAGATGGAGAAGAATGATTCTGCCAGTGTTTCCTACGCATTAAAGTGGTTACTCGTCACCCAACCATTGGTACAACCTATTGGTACATCATTGGATAGCTTACTAAAAATGACCCAAGGTTTTCATGCGATTAGTGAGCCATTAAACCGTTTCGATTTAGCAGTTCTTCCAGAGCATGATGAGGTGGCAAACCAAAAGAATATCGCTGCCAAGCCTAGCTTGTCGCTGCCATTAACCATTAATACCAACGTGGATAATGCCAGGATTTCGGTGATGAATATTAAACCAAAGTATCAGCCTGGCATGCAGCTTCCACCCGGTGGCTACGACATCAAAGTCAGCGCACCTGGCTATCAAGACGTCCGCCAATGGGTGTACCTCAAAGCCGACCAAACCCAGTTTAACCTTAAGTTTTAATCAGTGATTTTATAGGAAGTCTCACGTGAGTAAATTGCAACAGTTTCAAGATTTTATTCGAAGCAATGGTGAAAAAATCACAGGGGTTAATGTCCCCGTAGTCCTCAGCGATGAACAGGCTAAAGATGCCCAATTAAAGTTCAACTTTGGCTGGCGAGTCGAAATTGGCGTAAGCCGCCATAAACACGGTGGCCGACGCCCATCAGGGATTGCCAGTGGTAGCTCTTCAAGAGCAAGCCAAGAGGCCAATAAATCCGCTCAAGAATATGTTAGTGGCCGTAATCCACTGTTCAACGAACGTTTTTTAAAGATCCTCGGCCCGGATGTTTCAAAAAACTTCTTAATAAAAAATACTAATCTAAACTCAGCGCCAGATGTCTATGTAGGCGAAGATCTTTGTAATACCTGTAATGGTTCTGGCTGTGTCAGATGTAGAAGTTGTCGTGGCAGCGGTAAATTGAACTGTTTATCTTGTAGTGGCAGCGGCCGAGTCAGCGTCAGTCGCTACGACAGTTACAATGAACGTACGGTTTACACCACTGAAACTTGCTCAACCTGTTACGGCAGCGGTAACCGCACTTGTACCAGCTGCAATGGTAGCGGTGATACCACTTGCGGAACCTGTGATGGTAGCGGTTATTTATACTATAGCTACACCATTGATGGCGAAGCAAAGCGCAGTACCAAATGGTTCTACACCAGCAGCGATTACCATGAATGGACTGACGACTTTGTTAAACGTACAGGGTTGAACGTTGTTCACTGCGTTAACGATATCACTGAAATCGATGTGAAGGATGAGCTTGACGGTTGTACCTTTATATATGGCTTTACCGCGGTATTACCTACGCTACAATTTACCGCAAGCATCGATAAAGTAGACACTAAAATGTGCTTTGCTGGTAAGCAAAATCTTACCCACGATGCAGGCGGAGTCTATGACCCTGCGGTTTGGCAAGTTGCGCAGCAACTTGGGGCTGGCAGCAAGAGCGACGATATGGTTGCGCTAGCGACGCCTGCAATTAAGGACATTATTGAAGCTAGAGAAACCAAGAGTAAAATTGCGTTACTTGAAGAAAACTGGGTTTCAACCGATATCAAAGACGCTATCGGTGCTAATTACGATAGCCTAATTGGCCAGCTTAAAAAGCAGAGTATTAAAGGGATAGTTCCTAAAATGCTGGGTTCGCTGGTTAAATATACCGCCCTGTTCTTTACCTTAGCGGTAATGATCGCGCTGTTATTCCCACACTTTGCCGAAGATGCCACTATGAGAATGGGAATAATGGAATATCCACAATGGATTATTGCGCTATTAAGTGCCGAATTTGCACTATTTGGCATTCACCCTTTTGCCAACTACGTGTTCGCGTTAAGCTTATTTTTTGTCAGCTATCAATTTGTTAAAAAATTCTATTGGAAAAACATCGCTAAGGCTAAAACCTACGCTTTAGCATTAGGTATCACCTTGCTACTGCCCCATGTTTGCTTAAGCTTGTATTACAACACTATAAACGCATTTGTTCAGCCACCAGCACTTGTTAATGCACTCGCAGGCGGCGCCATCGTCCTAGGCTTATATCTATTGGTTATCGGTGTTAAATTACCGAAGAAATGGTATTTAAAGCCAGTAGGCTTGATTGTCGCAGCAGCACTATATGTTGGCCTTCAGTTTGTAATTGCCATGCTTAATGGTCCACTGGGTATTGTGCCTGCAGAAGAGAACTACGCGAGAGGAATTAGCGACATTATGCAGCCAGCAGTTATGTATACTCTGTACAATTTTGTCGAAATTATTTTGTTATCAGTGCTGTTCAGTTACTTCTTAACCCGACGACGTTTCTGGTTAAATGCCAAAACAGCCGTAGCGGATTACAACAGCCCCGTTCTACTCAAATCGATGAATATGGAACGTTAATTAATGGTCGCCTAGAAGCTCTTGTTTAAATCACGCCGTTTGGTTCTATCAAGCCAAACGGCGTTTTTATATCTATAGCAATTACCCTGTGTGAAAGTTAGACTGCTTTGGTGATTAAAAGGAGTGCTATTCAATGCCTATAGAGACGAGTCCCAATACAAACCAAGCGAGCCGCAAGCAGCTCCGCAGCATGATTCGACAAGCACGGCGCGCCCTATCTGCTGAGCAACAAACACGATACGCCAAGTCAGCAGCCAACCTCTCTTTATCTGCCATTCGTAAATTTAATGCCCGCCGAGTTGCTCTGTATTTAACTAATGATGGTGAACTTGATACTAAGCCACTTATCGAGGCGCTTTGGCAACAAGGCATCAAGGTTTATTTACCACGGTTACACCCCTTCAGCGCTGGCAATTTGCTGTTTTTTCGCTATGAGCCAGACTCAGAATTACAACAAAGTCACTTAGGTATTTGGGAACCAAAACTTGATATTACTCAGATGCTGCTGGCGCATCAGCTCGATGTGGTGATCACCCCGCTTGTCGCTTTCGATCTGCAAGGCAACAGAATGGGCATGGGCGGCGGCTACTATGATAGGACTCTCGCTAATTGGCAGCGCAAGGGTAAGCCGTTACCCATAGGCTATGCCCATGATTGCCAGTTGGTCGACGCCCTCCCCTGTGAACACTGGGACGTAGCATTACCGTTTATTTTCACTCCTAGCCACAATTATCAATTTTAGCCATCTCTGTCATTAGACTAATTATTGCTGATAACTGGCTGCTTAACCCTTTTGGCTATATGTTTTACTCGTCGCTGTTGTGAAAACAACAGCTTAAAATCCTCACTTTGTCACTCAACATATTCCACCACACTTTGCTCTATTGCCCCTCAAATTCCACAACTCGGCGAGACTATACTTAACAGCACCTTTCGTTATTTTGGACAGCCATTATGAGCGCTGAAAATAACTGGTCATTAAACATGCACCAGATTGAAACCTGCAATTGTAATCACGGTTGCGGTTGTCAGTTTGCCGGTTTTCCCGACTTTGGTTCCTGCGAGGCATTACTCGGTTTCAAGGTCAATCAAGGCCATTACGATGAAGTTAAACTCGACGATTTAAAGCTTGTGTTAGCGATAAGATGGCCTGCTGCAATCCATGAGGGTAATGGTACCTGCATCTTGTTTATCGACTCGAATGCCAGTAAAGAGCAAGTCACTGCGTTAGCCACAATATTTACCGGCGCAGCGGGCGGAATGCCATTAGAAGCCTTAGCCGCGACCTTTACCACGCTAGTTGGCCCCATTGTTGTTGATATTAATATGGACACCAGTGAAAAAAATGCCTCTTTCGATGTAAAAGGGGTTATGCAAGTCCAGCAAAAGCCACTGATGAACCCTGTAACAGGCGATGAACAACACGTACACATTACCTTTCCTGATGGCGGTTTTATCTGGAGTGATGGCCGAATAGGGACCACTGACAGCATGTGGCTTAAACATGACGCGCTGAGTTTTAATCATGCGGGTAAGTTTGCCGCGAGGGCCAATGTGCAGTGGCCTAATGGATAAGCTATGCCAATGATCTGGCGCGTGACTCAAATAAGGCCTCAAGTCAGATGATAAGCGCCCAGTCACTCAAAAGACAATTACACTCTCCTATCACTTGGGCCAGTATTATCCTGCTTACGGGTCTCAGTTGGTATTACATGCTCTTTGACATGACAATGGTGATGTCACCGCACTGGTATATTTATGAACTAACCATGGTGTTTACCATGTGGGCCGTAATGATGGTCGGCATGATGATGCCCTCTGCCACACCGATGATTTTACTGTTTGCCAAAATCAGCCGCACTCGTCAGCAAAGGTCGGCAGAGTTTGTCTCAACCAATCTGTTTATTCTGGGCTATCTGTTGTTATGGTGCTTATACAGCCTTGGTATCACCCTTGTTCAATGGCAACTACATCGCCTCGCACTAATGACGCCTATGATGCAAAGCAGCAATGATATCGCCAGCGGGATATTGTTGATTATGATTGGCCTGTATCAAGTCTCCCCCTTCAAGCAGCAATGTTTACATTACTGCCGCTCACCACTCAACTTTTTAATGTCACAGTGGCAAGAAGGTAAGCTTGGAGCGGTCAAGATGGGGATGAAGCATGGGCAATATTGTGTTGGCTGCTGCTGGCTGTTAATGGCGTTATTGTTAGTCGTTGGCGTGATGCATATCGGCTGGATTTTAGCGCTATCGATCTTAGTCTTGCTCGAAAAAGTATTACCTTGGACCAAAACTATCAACTTAGGTATTTGCCTAACTTGCCTTGGATTTGGGCTTTATTTTTTGGTGGGTTAAAGATCCGTTTACGCTAGCAGTGGTCAATCTGCGCCGACTGAACAAAAAAGAGCGTTATACGCTCTTTTTTGCGCGTTACGGCATGCCACTTAGACCTGCCAATCTATCTGTTTTTCGCCCCTTGCTTGTAACAGCTGATTGATTTTTGAAAAATGCTGGCAACCAAAAAAGCCACGATAAGCAGACAATGGCGATGGGTGCGGCCCTGAAATCACTTGATGCTGGATTGCGTTAATGCCTTTTCCCTTTTTCATCGCGTGGGCGCCCCACAGTACGAAGATAATAGGCTGAGACTGCTCGTTTAGCAGTGTAAGTACATTGGCGGTAAATGTTTCCCAACCCGATTTAGCATGGGAGTGGGCTTTACCCTGTTCTACAGTTAATACCGTATTTAACATCAGTATTCCCTGTTCTGCCCAACGCGTTAGATTACCGTGATCTGGGATAGTAAATCCGTCAATATCGGTAACGAGTTCTTTGTACATGTTAACCAGTGATGGCGGTGTTTTTACGCCTTTTTTCACTGAGAAACACAAACCATGAGCCTGATTGGGGCCATGGTAAGGATCCTGCCCGATAAGCACGACTCGCACCTTGTCTAGCGGTGTAGCATCAAAGGCGGCAAGCACTTCATGTTCAGGCGGAAAGATGACTTTACCTGCCGCGCGCTCAGCTTCGACAAACTGCTGTACTGATTGAAAATAACCTTGTTGCTGTTGCTCTTCGATAAAAGAGGACCAGCTAGAATGCGACGTCATGACAGAACCTTGATGTGAATTTCCCTAAGCTTAAAAGGTCAGCTGCGGCCTTGCAATCATGCTTGATAAAATCATTGAAGCGAGCACCAAGCCAACAGCACTATCTGCCAACAATAGAGCCCCCACCCGATAAAATAACCCGATAAAAACCAACAAGACTGCCACTTAACCACTCAAGGCTCTCGATAATGGCCAACCTTTAATCATTGGTATTAAAAATTGTCAGTGTTAAGATAGCCGTTCATTTTTCCTTGGATCGCTAAACGATGTACTTTAGAGCCCACTCATCAAAGCAACAGTCTGGTTTTACTCTGATAGAACTGGTCGTGGTGATTATTATCCTGGGCATTCTTGCCGTTGTCGCAGCCCCTAAGTTTTTAAGCCTATCGGAAGATGCACAGGTATCACATGTTAAAGCGACTGGCGGCGCCTTTAAGTCAGGGATCGATTTAGCAAGAGCGGTTTGGGCGGTTAAGAACGGTGACGGCCCCGCTGAAAACCTGCCAGTATTTGGTGACTCTGATGATAACCACGTCGACTTTAATGCTAACGGCTGGCCTGCGCAGCATTATTACACCGCCGATGAAGCCTCGCCTCAGTTAGATAACGTAGAAGACTGTATATCAGTATGGCAAGTGCTATTTCAAAACAGTGAACCGACGGTTTCAAAGTCGGGTTCTGCTGACGAAACTGACTACAAGGCTCGTTATGTGGCATTAGGTGTATGTACTTATGACTACAGCGATAATACCAATCTATCAATTACCTACAATTCGAATAACGGCAGCGTAGTGGTGGACTCGGACCCCAGCAGCTAGTATAAATAGTGCCTGCTTTGGATAAAGCAACACACTAAAATTACGGATTGATTCATGACTAGAAACACAACATCTTCGGGCTTTACTCTCATTGAGATGATTGTCGTTATCATCGTTTTGGCGATTTTGGCTGTTGTCGCGGCATCTAAGTTTATCAACCTAAAGCAAGATGCTGAAATTGCCAGTGTAAAAGCCACTGGCGGGGCGTTTAAAGGCGGCATTAGCTTAGCTAACGTCAAATGGGCCTCTAAAGGCGCGACTGGGCCAGTAGATAACCTGCAAGTTTTTGGTAATGGCAGTAATGGCCAGCTCGATATCAACCAGTGGGGCTTTCCAGCGCAGAACTATCCGCCATTTGAGTCAAGCTCAAGGCTAAACAACGTTGCTGATTGCATGTCGGTGTGGCGCACAGTTTTGCAAGACGCGCCGCAAGTGTCAAACTCTGCAACCACACCAGATGCTGAATACTTAGCGACCTATATTAATCCAGATCAATGCCGTTACCTTCACCTTCCAGATCAAACTATGTCTATCTATTACGACTCCCGTGATGGCAGCGTTATTACCGATTCAGATCCCAATAGTTAATAACAATGATTTATTAACGGCTAATTTAAGATAGAATCGAACTACTATCCTAGGTAAAGAAGAGCAAAAGCAAGATGTCAGAAGCTAAAAAAGAAACCACAATTTTTGAACTAGCCGATCAATTCATTGCATTGGCAAACGAACTCGCGGGTAAAGAGCAAGATGTAGGTAAAGTCGGTACGGCTATGCGTTTCGCAGCCTCTCGCTTTAACGCATTTGAAGCAGCGCTTAAATCATCAGATCTTGCTGCAGAAAAAGACAATGCTCTTGAATGGTTTACAGATGAATATAAAGCCATGCTAAAGGACAACCTTGAAGATCATATCAAGAACCCTGTCCAATCGCGTGAGCCAGAACCAGCTAAAGATGATGCCGTACAGGTATTTAACTCTTAAGCTACGCTAATTAAAATTAGTGACTAGTGTATTCAACGCTAAACAAAAAACGCCATCGATTCGATGGCGTTTTTGTATTTATAGCCGATCAGTTTATATCGTCACCAGTACTCGCACAGCCAGTAAAATAAGTACCACACCAGACAGCTTATCAATCAGCGCAGCTTTTTCTCTGAGCTTGGGTAACACTGCGGAGTGGGACAGCAGCAAGGCGATAAGGGTGTACCACAAACCATCAACAACCAGGGGCGTTAATACGATAAGCGCTTTGCCCGTCATGTTATCTGCCACCATCACAAACTGACTAAATAACGCTAAGAAAAATAGCATGATTTTAGGATTAAACAACGAAATAGCCAGGCCATCGCGCGCCGCGGTGATGGCTCCGGTTGACTTACCTGCCGCGAGTTTTTCTGACATACCGCCTTTAGAGCGCAATGCTTGAATCCCCATATAGGCAAGATACAGCGCACCTATAATTGCAATGCCGTTAAACACCATAGGGGCTTGCTTAAGCAGGACAGCTAACCCAAGCAAGGTCAGCAAGGCATACACACCAATGCCGATAGAATGCGCCCACGCACAGATAATCCCTTTGCCCCTGCCACCGCCTAAGGTATGCCTAACTACCATCGCCAAGCTTGGCCCTGGAGACATCGCGCCCAAACAGCAAATTGCCAATAAGCCTAGCCAAGTGCTAATACTCATTTTTTCCCCTCTGTTAATACTCTTATCATTGTTCTTATGATTGCTCTTTTCATTACTCTTCTTTTTTTACCCTTGAAATAATCTCGATTCCCTACCTAGGCACTCAACCTGGGCGCTCAATCTTAAAAAGCAGCCTTGAGCATTAAATAAGGACTTTAATCGCCACAATATACATCATCAACCTCTATTGGTCACAACCAGCATCGACAACCTCGCTTATGGCTAATTAAGCTGATGCCAATAAATATCTGTCGTACTCAGGTAATTTTCATCAAATTGATGCAATATGTCTTAATCTATCCGTTTAAAACCCGATGAGACTCATGTCCGTCGAGTCGTTATTGACCTAATTACATGGAGTATTCATGACCAGCATCTCAGTTTCAATTCTGATTTTTTTCACGCTGATTTGTATCATTATCGCATCACTTATTACCCTTAAAATTAAGGGTAGAGTCATTCCTAATGGCGTGATTGTGGTAATGGGTTTTATGGCAGTGTGCGTGGGTGGCGTATTTGCTTTTCTTCATTACGGCGAAGATTATGACGCCTATAAAAAGCTTAACTGGCAAACCTTAACCCCAGCGCAAATTCAGCCACTGGTCGACGACGGTTATACCGTGTTTGTGGACATCACCGCTGACTGGTGCAATATCTGCTACGCCAACAAAATTGGTGTCACCCATAGAGAGAAGATAGTTAATGCCTTATCTGAGAATAAGATTATTCTCATGCAGGGTGACTGGACCGAGCCCAATGTTGTGGTAGAAAACTACATGCAGACACAGGGCCGAGGCGGTACACCTTATAATAAAATCTACGGCCCAGGTGCCCCCAGTGGCATAGTGCTACCAAGCCAACTCACTATGGAGTCGGTGCTGCACGGCTTGCAAAAAGCCAAAGGCTAGTAGCCTAGCCAGCCCTTTTAACCGTTTGGTTAAAGATATCACTACTAAGGTCACGTTATTTCGTGACCTTGTTCTTTTAGCGTATACTTTACTGATTAACTGCTGAGAATACAGGGCAAAAATGTCTGCGATTAACCTTGAAGATACAACCACTCACGATGGCTTTCTTCCTGAAAACCAACTTATCTTGAACGCCGTTAGCGAAGGGATTTATGGTTTTGATTTAGCCGGTAATGCGGTATTTATTAACCCTGCAGCAGAGCGAATGACAGGCTGGAACGCCGATGAGCTTCTTGGCACAAATATCCATGATTGCCATCATCATAGCCATAGTGACGGCAGCCATTATCATAAAGATGACTGCCCCATTTACAACACCCTAAAAGATGGTATTGCCCGCGAGATCAGCCACGAAGTGTTCTGGCGCAAAGACGGCTCTAGCTTCCCTGTGCACTACACCTCAACGCCAGTCTATAAAGAGAGAGTGCTTATCGGCGTGGTAGCGATATTTCGTGATATCAGTATTCAAAAACAAACTGAGCGTTCATTAAGGCAAGCACTTGAGCAGGTTCAAGCCTTGTCAGAAAAGCTCTCATTCGAAAATCAATACCTACAGCTCGAGCTTGCCGACCGTACTGGTGATGTGGAAATTTCAGGGAGCAGCCAGGCGATTATCCAGCTGATCCAACAAATTAAACTGGTTTCCAACACTGAAAGCACGGTACTTATTAGCGGTGAAAACGGTACAGGTAAAGAGCTGGTCGCACGTAATTTACATCGACTGAGTAATCGCGCCAATAAACCCTTAATCAGTGTTAACTGCGCCGCGTTTTCAAGTGGATTATTAGAAAGCGAACTTTTTGGCCATGAAAAAGGCGCCTATACCGGTGCCACAAGCCGTCGTAAGGGGCGATTTGAGCTGGCCCACCAAGGCACTCTGTTTCTCGATGAAGTGGCAGAACTCAGCTTAGAAGCCCAATCTAAGTTACTTCGAGTGATCCAAGAGCAAGAGTTTGAACGTGTCGGTAGTAGCCAAACGATTAAGGTTGATATCCGTTTGATAACTGCGACGCATCACGACCTGCTCAAGCGTGTAGAACAAGGTCTATTTAGAATGGATCTTTATTATCGCCTCAATGTTTTTCCAATTGCCGTGCCACCATTAAGGCAGCGACTAGGTGATATTCCCGCATTAGTCAGCCACCTTATTCAAGACTTAAACCGCAAATTAGGTAAGAAGGTAGATCGGGTAAGCCAAAGAGGCATGAAAAAGTTAATGCTGCACCGCTGGCCGGGTAATGTGCGGGAGTTACAGAACGTTCTTGAGCGAGAGATGATTTTATCTCATGGCCCCATACTGGAATTTGCACAATTACCAGCCCCCCACCAGCCAGATAATGTAATCGATGCCATGGTGAGTAACCAAACGCTGCAACAAGTTGAGAAGCAGCATATTCTCAGCGTTCTTAAGCAAACTCAATGGCGTATATCTGGTGCCAATGGCGCCGCTGCCATGCTAGGTCTTCCACCAAGCACATTGCGCTCTCGAATGAACAAGTTAGTAATTACTCGCCCCGTTTAATTAGCGCTTGTTACCGCTTCAATCCTATGAGTACGCGCAGCAAAGCACGATATATCGTCATAACGCGATATATCGTGTACCAAGGCATTCAGGCTCCAGACTTTAACCAATAAAAACATAACCTTACTAAAATTACTTTTTGGCCTAATGCTTGCTATATCACTACTAAGACGCAGCGAATAAAACAACCGCTGTGAACAATGACTGCATTGTAATAAATGCACATAGTAGAGAAGTCCAATGCTTAACAATAACGCTAATAATACGATAGAGAGCGCCAATCGCGTCCACAGAGAACAGCGGATCCCTGTACACGTCCTGCCAAGCCCGACGCAGAGCCAAAATAAGATCCATATTCGCGAGCAGAAAGGGGATTACCAGAGAATTAGAACAACAATGAATAGCTTACTGGTTGCGTTATTCTTCCTGTTGCCCTTCATCTCTTACCAAGGCCGGCAGGCGATTTTATTTGATTTGGATCAGCAGCAATTTATCTTTTTCGGCACCACGTTATGGCCTCAAGATTTTACCATTTTAGCCTGGGTGTTTATTGCGGCGGCATTTTTACTGTTTTTTATCACTGTATTTTGGGGCCGAGTCTGGTGTGGCTACCTTTGCCCACAAACCGCTTGGACTTTTATGTATGTCTGGATTGAAACCCGTATCGAAGGTAACCGTAATAAGCGGGTTGCCCTAGATAAGGCGCCTTGGAATGCTAACAAACTCAAAAAACGCCTGCTAAAACACTCTATCTGGGGCGCTATTGCACTGCTTACTGGCTGCGGGTTTATCGCTTATTTCGTGCCAGCCCGTGAACTCTATCTGAATATTTTTAGCTTTAACGCCAGCTTTTGGGTCGCCACTTGGGTGTGGTTCTTTGCTATCTGCACTTACTTAAATGCAGGCTGGATGCGCGAGCAGATGTGCTTACATTGTTGCCCTTATTCACGTTTTCAGTCTGTGATGTTTGATGCTAATACTAAAACGGTGACTTACCATGCAGCGCGAGGTGAAAGCCGTGGACCACGTAAGCGTAAACCGAAAATGGATAACGCTAATTTACGCCTAAATGGCGCCTATTTAACGGATTCTGATTTAGGGGTGCCTGATTTAGGGGATTGTGTCGACTGTAACTTATGCGTCGAGGTTTGCCCCACCGGGATTGATATTCGTAATGGTCTGCAGTATGAATGCATTAACTGCGGCGCCTGTGTCGATGCCTGTAATCAAACCATGAATAAATTTGGCTATCAGCCTAACCTCATCAGCTACAGCAGCGAAAATGCACTGGTAGGCAAAGCAGAACCCTTTTACGAGTCCTATAAGTTTATTGGTTACGGCATCGCAGCCATTGTGATGATGACAGTTATTGCTGTGGATATTTATAACCGTAATAATATTGAATTCAACGTTATTCGCGATAGACAAAACCTGTACCGTGAAACGCTAGATGACAAGATTGAGAACAGCTTCACGCTTAAGATCCGCAATAAAACCCAACAAACTCGACTTTACCGCATCTATGTCTCTGGCAATAATGGCTATCGATTAATTGGTGAAGTGGATCTGAAGATCAAGCCCGGAGAACAATTAGACTACCCGATTACAGTGGTTGCTGAGCCAGAACAGCTAGCAAGTCGCCAAAATGAGATCACCTTTACCATTGCCGAGCAACACAATCATGGTCAGATCTCGCAGCAATCGAGCTTCTTCGCACCGATTTAAAGTTCTAGTTCTAGAGCGCAACGCTTCGAGAGCGCAGCGCTTCTAGGACGGACTTCGTCCTGCTAGAAAAAGCATAAAGGCAAAGCACAAACCCAATCTTTACCACCCTTTCCAACCTCTTTGACGGGATAAATCCCGACCTACACTAATGCGATAGCAGACACGGTTACCCCCGCCCACGCTTTCCCGGCTCTTCCGGCTCTGCTCTATCCGGCTTCGTTTTACCCTGCTCCGTTTTAGAGCAAAAAGTCTAAACTTAACAGTCAGATAAGCAGCACATACTGGCGACAGTAAGGAAACAATTTATTTCAACTCGTTTGCAACTCTTTTGTACTAATGCCATTGACCTTTCGGTATAGATAGCACTAATCTAAACACCTGTTTGATTTTGAATAATCACAATATCGAACATCAGAATGAACATCAGAACGGACAACGAATCAGAACGAACTTGATCGAACATAGTGATCAAAATAGTGACCTAAATAGTCATCCAACAAGCTAAAGGGTATTTAAATGGCATACGATTCAGACACCACACTAGACCTATCGCGTTACGCCTCTCTTATCGATCTGATCGAACTTGCCAGTGCCCGCTACGGTGATAAAGTCGCATATTCGTGCCTAGGCAAAGAAACCAGCTTCAACGAAATTAATCGCTATTCACGTCAGTTTGCCGCTTATCTACAGCAAGAAACTAATCTTGTGCAAGGCGATAGAATTGCCATCCAGCTGCCCAATATTACTCAGTTTGTTATTGCAGCTTATGGCGCCATCAAAGCCGGAATGGTGCTGGTCAATACCAACCCTTTGTACACCCAAAGAGAGCTTATTCATCAATTTAATGACTCGGGTGCTAAAGCCTTAGTCGTGCTGTCTGACTTGTTACCTACGCTAACTGAAGTGGTAGAAAACACCGGCATTGAAACCGTTATATCCACCCATGCGATGGACTTAATTGCGCCGCAGCCACAACCTGAAGTACCGTTCGCGACCGTATCTTTTTGTGATGTCTTGGAAAAAGGACAAACACTTACCTATGCCGCAGTGATCAGCGTTTCCGGGCAAATTGCCGCACTGCAATATACCGGTGGCACTACAGGATTGTCGAAAGGTGCCATGCTGACTCATGGTAATTTAATTGCTAATGCGATGCAGATTAAATCGCGCTTAGGTAGCCGTATCGTCGAGGGCGAAGAGATTTTCGTGGCGCCGCTGCCTGTGTACCATATCTACGCTTTTATGGTAAACCTAGTGCTTTATTATGAGCGTGGCGGTTGCTCGGTGCTGATCCCTAATCCACGTGATATTGCAGGGTTAATATCGACCCTATCAAAATATCCGTTCACGGGATTTGCCGGCCTTAATACTTTGTTTGTTGGCCTATGCCATCAGCCGGAATTTAAAGCACTAGATTTTAGCCACCTAAAAGTGACCATTTCAGGCGGCACTGCACTGACCCAAGCTGCGGCAACAATCTGGGAGCAAACCACAGGTTGCACCATCTCTGAAGGTTACGGACTATCGGAAACATCACCCGTTGTATCGCTTAACTCACCAGGACTTGAGCAACTGGGCACCATAGGTAAACCCGTTATTGCGACTCAAGTGAAGATCCTTGATATGGATGACAATGAAGTACCCATTGGTCAAACCGGTGAGCTTGCCGTCTATGGACCTCAGGTCATGCTAGGTTACTGGAACAAACAGAGCGAAACAGACAAAGTGATGACTGCCGATGGCTACTTTAAAACCGGTGATATCGCGATTGCTACTGAAGAGGGTTTCCACAAAATTGTCGACCGTAAGAAAGATATGATTATCGTCTCAGGCTTTAATGTTTACCCAAATGAAGTCGAAGACGTACTATCAAACCACGACAGTATTCTTGAATGTGCGGTTATCGGAATTGAAGATGAGCGAAGTGGCGAAGCAGTCAAAGCGGTTATCGTACTGAGCGAACCTCACAGTGATACACAGCAAGCAAAGTCAATTATCGAAGCCTATTGCCGTGAACAGCTCACCGCTTACAAGGTGCCGAAAATGATAGAATTTGTCGCTGCACTGCCAAAATCCACCGTCGGCAAGATTTTAAGGCGCGAACTACGCAGGTAATGCTGCGGTTATCCCACAGCGGCATATCAAACTACTGACATGGTATGAAATCATAAAAGGAGCCTACGGCTCCTTTTATTACTCTTAACTCTTAAATCACAACCTTAACTTTATCTCTCAACTCTCAACTTTATTTTGCTTCACCCAGATGATCTGCTCTGTGGCAAAGCCCAACTGTTTAGCTTGATCGATAAACTGTTGCTTAAGCGCACCACTCACCACGGGACTGCGCGATAAAAACCATAAGTAATCCCGATTATAGCTAGTGATAAATGCATATTGGTAGTCCTCACTATCGCCACCATTATCTAGCTCATACACCACATAAGCGCCATAAAATGGCCCGAAGAAAGATACCTTGAGATGCCCTACATTCGGACTATCGACAAAGTAAGCCTTTCCTTCAGCCTCATCCCATGTTTGCTCAGCTTGTGAGTAACCACGGTTAATCACTTTGACTCCACCATCATCTTTCATTTCATAGGTGGCGGTAACCTGATTTAAGCCGCGCTCAAAGCTGTGATCAAGCCGTGCAATCTCATACCAAGTGCCCAAATAACGTGGCAACTCAAATTGCTTAACCGGCTCAATGCCACTGGGCAAGCTAGTACAAGCGGATAAAAACAGTATCGATATCAACATTAGCCCTAAGCGCATACCACTCCCCTTAAAAATTTAAATTAACCTTGTAATCCATACGATTAACAACAATATTAAGTTCACTCTTTTCACTACTCTATTTAGCAACTCTATCTAGCCACTCATTTACCAATGTGTTTTTTTGCCCGCTCCATATTGGCAGCCCAGCTTTCTCACCTCGCGATATAGCCTTATGCCGGGCTATCGTCAGTCAGTAGCTGCAGGCTCGCAAACTCACTATAAAGATCACTGCTTTGCATCAACTGTTGATGCGTGCCGCTTGCCACAACAACGCCTTTATCTAACACTAAAATACGATCCGCATTAATTACCGTCGCTAAACGGTGAGCGATGATCAAAGTGGTCTTGCCCACCATCAAGCTATCGAGTGCTAACTTCACCTTTTGCTCGCTGACAGCATCGAGAGCACTGGTGGCTTCGTCCAATAACAGAATAGGTCTGTCGGCAAGTATCGCCCTCGCAATTGCAATGCGTTGCTTTTGTCCGCCCGATAAGCGCAGGCCGCGCTCGCCAAGATAAGTCTGATAACCGTCGCTAAAATCGCTAATAAACTCATCGGCTCTTGCGGCAATACAGGCTTGCCTCACCTCTTCCTCACTCGCCTCCAGTCGGCCATAGCGCACGTTTTCAAGCACACTAGTGGCAAAGATCACCGACTCTTGCGGTACTAAGGCATATTGCTGACGTAATGTTTGTGGTGTGAGCTTGGCGATATCGACACCATCTAATTCGATTGAGCCGCTATTTAACACATAAAAACGCTGCAGCAGTTCGAATAGGGTACTCTTACCTGCACCACTAGCGCCGACTAATGCAACCCGCTCACCAGGCTTGATATGAATATTCAAGCCGCGGATCACCTCGCTTTCAAAGCCCTCTTCATCTAACTCAGTGCTACCCAGTCTCATACTATTGTAGGCAAAACGTACCTGCTTGAGCTCAAGCTCGCCACGAACAGGTGTTGGCAGCTCCAGAGGCTCAGTGATAACCGGAATATCGATTGGGGTTTCAATCAGCTCGATTAAACGCTCGGTGGCCCCTGCAGCACGTTGAATTTCGCCGATGACTTCACTAATGGTTGCGACTGAACCTGCCACCATCACGGCATAAAACATAAAGGCCGATAACTCACCCGCACTAATTGCACCACTCATGACATCGTGGGCACCGACCCAAGTTACCAACGCGATGGCGAGAATACTTAAGAACATCACCAACGAGATAAGTATTGAGCGGTATTTTATTCGCCCTTTTGCTGCATCCATCACCGCTTCTACACGATGAGTAAACAGCGCTCTATCTTGATCTTCATGAGAATATGCCTGCACCGTGTGGATCTCATGCAAAGTTTCATCCACATAGGCGCCTAAATCACCCACTTTGTCTTGGCTTTTACGCGATAAATCACGCACTTTTCGGCCAAAAAAGAAGATAGGCCCTAACACTAAAGGGACAGCCAACAATACCAAACCTGTCATTTTGAAGCTGGTGATTGCCATCATAACGATACCGCCAATCACAGTTACACTAGCTCTTAACGCCATTGATAGGCTTGAACCAACGACGGATTGCAATAGTGTTGAGTCAGCAGTAAATCGCGAGATCACCTCACCGGTTCGGAGTTTGGCGTAAAAACCCGGAGAGAGATTTAATAGATGGTCATATACTTTTAAACGAATGTCGGCGCTAACACGCTCGCCAAGCCAGGTCATTAAATAGAAACGACAAAAAATGGCACTACTACTGAGCGCTGTAATGCCAATGACCAACAAAATGATCTCGTTTAAGCGCGATCCGTTATCTTTTAAAAAGCCTTCATCGACCATAAGGCGCACACCTTGCCCCAGCGATAGCCAAGCGAGCGAGCCGATAAACAAAAAGATAATCGCGGTGATCACTTTAGCGCGATAAGGTTTTAGAAAAGCGCCAATCCAAGGTAATACCGCACGCTGACTAACATGTGGTTTAGCACCATTAGCAGTCGGTGAGTATGGCTTGTCTTTGGCAACAGAAGAAGCGTTTTGATTCAATGCAATATCCCTAACCTATGCAAAGGTTACAATAAAAACAACAGCAGAATAACAAAACCCGCGCAAAGGCGGGCATTGTTATTTGTTTATTTATACTTTTAACATCATAGCTGATTGTGGAGAAGAGGATTAACTGGCTGAATTAACAAGCTCTGGTTGTTGCAGATCCAAATCAACTTTTGGGGTACTATGGTGACCATCACGCTTCCAATCAACTTCTAATAATTCAGCGCCAGAAAGGCTAAATGCTTGGCCAAAACCTTTAACATAAAGGCCATGGTGTGGGTTGAGCTTAAACAGATTAAAGTCACCAAGACTGGCTAGGTTATCTATCATCTCACCAAAGCGCGCTGATAATGCGGCAACGCCTTTAGTAAATACTTCGCTTTCACGATCAACAAGCTCCGCTGTGGCATCAAACGTTAAACGTTTACGTGCAAACACACTTTTAGCTTCAGCTTCATCTTCGAGTAACATAACCGATAAACGATTTACAGCTTTGAGGTTAGTGCCATGACGGGCAAGCTCACTGACTAAAATATAAAAACCGTCATCCGCTAAAGCAAAAGGGGCGTAACTCGCGTTTGGCACACCATTAGCGTCTTGGGTTGCCAGTTGCAATGTTGAACGTTCGGCTTTGAATGCTTCTATTTCTGGTAACAGTTTGTCTCGTAATCGTTGCTCTTTTTCAGTGCTCATTGCTCTAGTCTCTTTTTCTATTATCCGGCAAATTAAAATGGCTGATAGCAGTCACGATATCAGCCATGGATTAACTCAATTGATTAAGCTGTAACAGAGTTAACGCTATGCTTTAGCTCAATAAACCGTGCTACTTGATCTGGCAATAACACTCGTTTTTTATCACGGCCTAAATACACCTTAAACACCACCTCACCTTGTGCACCGAAGAAATTAATCGAATGGCTTTCGGTACCTCTAAATGGCTTACTTATAAGCGCAATCGCACTGATATCATCAAGCTTCAAATGGCCATGTAACCCATCACCTTTAGTGATTAAGTTATAGTAACCATGGGCATATTTTCCCTTAGGAAAACGACCTTTAAACTCAAAAATACTGGCCGACGTCGACACGATTGTGGTCATATTGCCCCATTCTGGAAGCTCAGTTAATAATGCGTCTTTCTGCGCTAACGGCAAGATAGTAAGCTGGTCTTTTGGCAAAGCCGACACAACAGCAAATTCACTGATGTTAAGCTCTACTGCCACCTGACTTGGCATTGCGGCAGGGTTATTGTCTAAATGCTGACGGATTTGCTCAACTGATACTGACATGGAATACCTCCTGTAAAATAAACGGCAAAGAGGTCAACTCAATTTAATGAATCGACCTCGCTCTCAATTAACTTAATTAGAAGCTATAGCGCGCTGACAATTTGAAATTCCTGCCTTGTTCGTACAAAGTTTGCCACGCTTGGCGATATTCCTCATCACCGATATTTTCAACGCTAAAGTCGACTCGTAGACCTTCGAATGTACCCATGGCAGGTTCCCACGCCACATACACATCCCATAGTTTGTAAGAATCGTACTGATTAACGTTGTCTGTTGGTAATTGATCTTGGTCGGCAACATAAGTAAAGCGAGTACCAAACTTCATGTCGCCTTCCATAATGGCTTGCGATAGATCGATACCTAGTTTTTTAGCTGGGATATTAGATAGGTATTCATCGGTAGCCTTATCCTTACCTTCGGTTTGACCGTAGTTTAAACTCACACGAGTTTGGTTATAGCGGTAGCGAGTTGAAAACTCAAAGCCGGTTAGTTTAGCTTCGTCAACATTGCTCCAAGAGGTTGTTTGCTCAAAACCAGGAATTCCCATCAATGGGTTAGAAACTGATTGCTCGATAAAGTCATCTACATCGTTTCTAAATGCGTTTAAAGTAATAGCAAGCTCATCATTGCCAGCAAGATTGGCAAAACGTAGGTCAGCTTTAAACTCTTTGTTTTGTGCTTGCTCAGCTTTCAAATCTGGATTGATTTCAAAGGTATTACATAAGCCATTAGGCAAAAATCCCGGGATTGAAGGAATACAGTAGTGAGTACCCGTTGAGAACATCTCTTCCATGCTTGGCGCACGGAATGCTTGATCGTAACGTGCACTTAAGGTTAGCCAGTCAGTCGTTTTCCAGATGAGACCAACTGAAGGTGAAAACGCATTGTCATCCGATGATATATTTAGGTTGTTGCTGTCGTTTTTAAACGCGTCATAACGCACCGCAGCGTCAACTGACCAACTCTCCGCCAGCTTGATATCTGCTCGCGTATATGCGCCCCAAACTGTAGTTTCACCATCTATGTCATCAGGACGCTGGCCAGCTTGACCGCGATCGTCACGCACTGTTTTGATTGAGTCTTTATAACCATCAACACCATAGGTCAGTACGGTATTACCAAGCGTTGAACTATTATTAAGGCTAAATCCTAAGGTGTCATACTCAGTATTATCGACTTGATTCTTAGTGATGCGATCCTCATGGTAATCGGTACCATTCCAATACACAGTGGCATTGAGATCTAACAGCACATTGTCACTTGGATTAAAGCTGTAATCCAAGGTCACATTTTGGTCTTCTGTTTTACGTTTAACCAAAGGTACTGAACTACCAACATTCGTTGCAGGATTACTTGGGACTAATTCATCAATATTTGAAAAGCGCGCAGATAATTGCAAACGCTGAGCTTCCGTCGGATCCCAGCCAAACTTAGCTAAGCCACTAGTCCCTTCCGATGCGCTGTTTTCAAGGGTTTTATCATTGCCAATTTTAATGTTGTTACTGTCGTAATAACTACCATTTAGCAACCAATCGACATTACCTGCACTCGTGTCTGACAAACCATATATTGCACCACTTGTTTTAACGCGGTCGCCATTGGAGTCGTAACTTTGCTTTAAGTAGCCACCAAAAGTGTCTTCCTCTTCTAAAAAGTCAGACGCTGACTTGGTATTTTGAGCCACTACACCACCAATTGCGCCACTGCCCCATAAACTACTGGCAGGACCACGAACGACCTCTATCGAGCTTAGTAGCTCGGGATCCATAAAGTAGGTACCTCGATGACCAGAGTTAGCATTTTGACGAGCACCATCGATAGTTTGCAATACGCGCTGACCACCTAGACCACGAATTTCAACCCCTTGAGATGACGAGCGAGGCCCATTGGTCACGTTAACATTTGCTTCGTTTTGCAATGCTTGAGCAACTGATGCTGGTTGCGACTCTTGCAATTGTTCTTCAGTTACGACTGCCACACTGCGGCTCGATTCTGATGCTTTTTCACTAACGCGGGTTGCGGTAACAAGCACTTCATCAAATTCAGTAACTTGTTGCTCATTAGTTTGCTGAGTTGGTGCAGCATAAGCGCTAGAGCTAAGAGCCATCGCAATTGCGATTACAACAGGCTTCTTGATCATTGGTTCAATCCTCAAGGTCAGTATCAATAGCGTCTCGATTGGGATGCTGCTGATTGCAAATACCCAAAAAACAGATCGCTGTTTTGTTATTTTTCGGCACTTTACCTGAGATAAAAATTAAGATCAAATGAAAATCATTATCATTTGCGATCTCGTTAGGATTGATATATCTTATGCCTCTAGGAACAGCAGGCCAACCCTAACTATTTGTAAACAATGTAAATAATCAATTCTTCTGTCAAGATTGTAAAGGAGATGATGACATTGGAGTTAAGTTAGAAAATGCTGATATTGATTCATTTTTGGTTTTATTTGCTAGGTAAGAGGTTTCAGCATGACACCTAAACGTTATTTTGCTTTTGGTTGCTTAACTGTATTAATCCAAGGTGGCGTACTTGCATCGCAAAATACTGCGCCCCAATTGCAACTCAGTACAGGTTCAGCGATGGGGTCAAGCCAAGCAGTAAGTTTGTCTATTGCTATGCTAGCCAGCCAAGCGGCAGCAGAAACACCTGCAGCGCCTAAGCTGATAAACCCTCAACAAAAAATACCTGAAAAGCAGCCGACTAAACCTATTGCTAAAGCTGAACCACAAAAGGTTAAGCCTACTTCCGTAAAAGCAAGCTCTACAGCAACTCAGCTTGCCCAGCAAAAAACGCAATCCGTCACTAAGCCAGCGAGCAATCCAGTCGTAAAAGACGTTAATCAAAAAGTCACTGACGAGCCAACAACAGACGTTGAGCAAACTCAATCGCACAACCAAGCTAAAGTTGAAGCCAAGCAAGGTGTGAGTAAGCAAACTGTCGCCTTAAGTCAGCCCACATTTGCCGCACCACCAAGCCAACCGCATTACCCAAAAAAAGCCCGTAAACGCGGCTTTCAGGGTACAGCCACTATTGAAGTGATGTTCAACCAGATCGGTGAACAATTGTCGTTAACTCTCGTGGATAGCTCGGGTTATCGCTTACTCGATAAAGCCGCATTAAGCGCTGTTGAAAAGTGGCGATTTACCGCACCAAAACCACAAACAGCTTTTTCCTATACGGTGAGAGTACCGGTGAAGTTTGCGCTCAATTAACCCGTATTAGTCAGTCTTGCTTGGATAGCCAGACATTAAGGGTGTAACGCTCTAAAAATGTAGTGTTTAAGGGATAATGCAACATTATTTGTATTGATTTTTACCGTAAATGCGATGCTTAGGTCTCGCCAAGGAAAGTGAATGTCTCAACTATTATATCTACAACTATCAGAGCAACTGGGTGATCTAACCTGGCCATTGATTATCTGTGCATTTGTAAGCTTAATGATCATCTTAGAGCGCCTAGCGCTAATGCTTTATGAGCTACCTAAACGTGATACTTGGTTAACAGAACTGCGTCAGCAAGCACGCAGTGCCACGCCAGAGCAAAGACAACAACTGATGGAGCAAATAAGCCAAGGCCGCAGTATGTTAGCCAAGGGCACAGCGCTACTGTTGAGTCATGGTGATCAATCAAGAGCTATGCGCGAAGAGATAGTATCGCTTTGGTTAGTAAAGCAAAAATCAAATCTTTTATCAGGCTTGAAGATCCTGCAAATCATCGGCGTGATTAGTCCTATGCTGGGGTTGCTTGGTACCGTTTTAGGTTTAATCGAAATGTTTAACCAGCTAGGCCTATCCGATGGCCCTGTTACTCCATCGCAGTTAGCCTCCGGTTTAGGCCTAGCAATGAACACCACTGCTGCAGGGTTAATTATTGCACTGCCAGCAATCACCATGGCACACCTATTTACTATCTGGGCTGATCGTCGTTGCAATAAAATCGCCCATGCGCTCAACCTGCTCAACTTATGGCTAGAAGGCTTTGATCAAGCACTGAGCATCGGCAGTGACAGCGCGGCGCAGTTATGCTCAAAAGCAACGACCTGTAAAGAGGCTCACTGTAATAATCGTGTTTCAGCGGCTTCTACTGTTCAAGCCAATACCACAAGCGCTCAAACTGTAGGACAGCACTCATGATTTGTGCAGGTATAGAAGAAAGCACTGGCAGTATTGGCCTAGACCTGACCCCGCTTATCGACATTATTTTTATCGTATTGGTGTTTTTGCTGCTTACAGCTAATAGCCAGTTATTAAGCTTACCTGTGGATGTACCGACCGAAACAGACTCAAAGCTGACAGCAATATCTCAAGAGAAACATATTGCGATTAATGTGCTAGCAAGTGAGCCGCACTGGGCACTTGATGGCGAAAGCTACGCAGATTTTAGCGCCTTTGAAGCCGCATTAACAAAAGCCTTTAAAGTCTCACCGAAAGCCAAAGTGATTATTGCTGCCGATAAAACCGCACCAATACAACCTTTAATGACGCTACTGGCTGCTATGCAGCGACAAAACATCAGTAACACCCAAATTTTGATGGAGCCTTAATCGACACGAAATAGTCTGTTGTCAATTATTTTTATTCACCCTTTTTTGATTAGCTAACGAGCTAATCCAACTGTATTAATTTATTTGGAGTTACCCATGTTACATATAAAACTGTTACAGCCACTGTTAAAAAATAGGCCCAAGCAATGCGTGCTCGCAGGCGCCTTGTTGTCGCTATTGGTATTTAATCAAACCGCTTTTGCCCATGAAGGCCACGATCATTCAGGGCTGCAAGCTCGGGTAGTTAGCGCTGGCGCTGGAGTTACCGAATTGCTCCTGGCTTTAGATGCTGGCGATGAATTAGTCGCAGTAGACTCCACCAGCCAACTACCACAGGGCTATGATGAAGTAAAAAAGCTGGGCTATCACCGTATGTTAAGCGCCGAAGGTATTCTAGCGCTGTCGCCAAGTTTGTTATTGGGCACCGACGCTATGGGCCCTAAAGCTACACTTGATGTGCTGAGCGGTGCCAAAGTTAACGTGATCCAACTGCAAGATGCCTATACTCAGTCTCAATTATTAAGCAATATTGATGAAATGGGTGAGCTGCTTAATCGCCAAGAACAAGCTAAAACACTGCAAAATCAAGTACAGCAATCTTTTGTGCAAATAGAGCAAAAGCAGCAACAGATAGCAAAGCAAGGCGATGCACCTAAAGTCTTATTTTTACTGATGCAACCTGATAGGCCTGCACGAGTGGGCGGCGATGATACCGCTGCAGATATCATTATCAAGTTAGCTGGCGGTACCAATATTGCAGGATTTAGTGGCTATAAATCTGTGTCGCAAGAGGGGATTTTGTCACTGCAACCCGATGTCATTTTGATCTCTAATCGCTCAGATAAAGAGATTCAAAATCCAGTCGCCAAACTGCTAAAACAGATGCCACTACTTGAACATACTCCAGCAGGTAAGAATCAACATATTCAATCACTCAAGCCACAAGCACTGCTTGGTGGTTTAGGGTTAAGTGCCATTGAAGCCGCCGACAAATTGGCCAGCGACTTTATAAGTGTTAATCGGTATTAGTTGTCATAGCCCTATCGCTTCTAGAGATAAAGAGCAGGAAATATAATGGATAATCGTCGTTGGCTTTGGCCCAGTTTACTCGCCACTTTGGTGATAACGAGCCTAATGTCTGTCAGCATTGGTCCACTGCAAATTAGCCCCACTGTAAGTTTTCATGCCGTCATGAATTGGGCTACACCATTAGAGCTAGGTAGCGTTGCTCCCCATGAACAGCTAGTGATCAATAATGTACGCTTACCGCGTACTCTATTGGCGCTAACTGTCGGTGCAATTTTGGCTCAGTGCGGCGCAGTGATGCAGGGACTATTTAGAAACCCGCTTGCGGATCCTGGCATTATTGGTGTGTCTTCGGGCGCTGCATTAGGCGCGGCAATCTGTATTGTGCTTATTCCACAAGGCGGCGAATACATGGTCGCGCTCAGTGCATTTATTGCAGGCCTGCTCACCACTTTGATTGTGTATCGCCTTGCCAGCAGCCCGAGTGGCACTTCGGTGGTGTTATTACTGCTATCTGGTGTCGCAGTCGCCGCTTTAACTGGCGCAGGTATTGGCCTACTCACCTATATGGCTGATGACATGGCACTTCGCGATCTGACCTTATGGCAGATGGGTTCTATTGCTGGAGCGCAGTGGCATTACGTGATGTTAAGTTTAGTCGCATTGGCATTGATAAGCTGGCAGTTTAACCGCAGCGCTAAAGCTCTTAATGCGTTACTGCTGGGTGAAGCTGAGGCGCGCCATTTGGGCTTAAATGTCGACAAACTCAAACTAAAGTTGATTGTACTATGCGCCATTGGCGTTGGTATCTCTGTTGCTGCTACCGGAATTATCGGCTTTATTGGTTTAGTGGTGCCACATCTTGTGCGAATGATGGTGGGGCCTGATCATAAACAGCTTTTACCCCTTAGCGCTATGTTAGGGGCAGCAATCTTAGCCTTAGCTGATATCGGTGCGCGTTCACTAGTGCCGCCGTCTGAACTCCCCGTTGGTTTAGTTACCGCATTATTGGGCGCACCATTCTTTATTGTGTTGCTACTTAAGCAACGTCATCGCTTAGTTTAAGGTCAATCATTATGCAGACTTACAACCCAAACTCGGCGCCAAATGTGCTTGAAGTAAACCAATTATCGGTGCGCATTGGTCACAAACCGGTACTTACTGATATTAACCTGCAAATTAAAGCCGGCGAGGTGACCGCGCTGCTAGGCCCCAATGGTGCAGGCAAGTCCACCCTACTCAAAAGCCTTTGCCAAGACGTTGAAGTAGAGGCGGGCAACATTAAAATTCATGGTAAATCGCTTAGTTCATGGGACAGACAACAGCTAGCCAAGTCTATGGCAGTGTTGCCGCAACATGCCTCACTCACCTTTCCATTTAAGGTACGCGAGGTAGTGGAGATGGGCTTGTATCCACTATCTCTTAACCAACAACAAGGCAAAAGGCTTGTTGCTGAGCAGCTTGAACAAGTAGCGCTTTCGCACTTAAAAGAGCGCAGCTATCCGACCCTCTCTGGAGGAGAAAAACAGCGAGTACAATTGGCGCGCGTGCTAACTCAGCTTGCACAGTCTGAGCAATCGCCGATCTTATTGCTCGATGAACCGACTTCAGCACTCGATTTAGCCCAGCAACATCGTGTATTAGGCTTGGCACGTAGCCTTGCCCATGAACAAAATCATGCGGTAATAGTGGTGCTACACGACCTTAACCAAGCCTCACGCTATGCTGACCGATTAGTGGTGTTAGAAAATGGTTGTATCGTCAGCGATGGCATTCCTAGTGAAACCTTAACGCCAGAAACAGTAAGGCAGGTGTGGCATTACGATCCCGTGGTGGTCATGGAACCCGGTAAGCAAACGCCTTTACTGTTCTAGAAAAACCGACTTCGATTAGCATTCTCAACCTAAAAGACGAGTCATAGTTGCCCTACTGGAGACTCGCTTTTTGCATCACTTAAAGTACACTGTTTTTCTAAATAAATTCAGAGCTTACTATGTCAAATATCGTATATATCGCCACCAGCCTTGACGGTTTTATTGCTGACAAAAACAACCAGGTTTATTGGTTGCATGATGTGCCTAACTCTGATGGTTAAGACCTTGGTTTTTGTGACTTTATGGCGCGTATTGATGCACTGATAATGGGGCGTAACACTTTAGAAATTGTGCTCAGCTTTGGGGTTGATTGGCCTTACACTAAACCGGTATTTGTGCTGAGCAACACGCTAACTCAAGTGCCTGATGGGCTTGAGGGAAAAGTGTTTTTGGTTAATGGTCATTGCCAGAACTTATCCAGCAGCTCAATGCTAAAGGATATAATGAGTTCTATATTGATGGCGGTAAAACTATTCAAGGCTTCTTACAACAAGACTTAATTGATGAGCTGATTATAACTACGATTCCGGTATTGCTTGGTGGTGGGATATCCCTATTTGGCGAGCTTGCTACGCAGCTTAAATTTAAGCATGTTCAAGCCGAGCGCTTACTTGACTGCCTAGTGCAAAATAGCTTTATCAGACAACGATAATGACTCTCAAAAACGGCAAAAAACCAACTGCTATAGTTATTTACAGCATGAAGCAAGTAATTATTGTTTTAAGCTCCCACAATGCCGATTCAGGTAATCTGTTGGCCATCGCGTTTGCTCGCTGTCAAACGGCTTTTAGATAATACTAGCTATCGCCTAATAGTATGCTGTTACTCACTGGGGGCTTTGATGCGCACTTTAACCAAACTGACACCCCACATGCTATTTATTGCCAGCGTTATTTAACCTAGTTAGGCGTAGATAACAGCGCCTTTACCGATATTACTCTCAGCCGCTTTACCTTTGAAGATGCCACGCTGGCTAAATCTATCGTTGAGCAACATAGATTTAATGAAATGACCTTAGTCACTTCAGCATTTCATATGCCGCGGGCTATTGCAGATATCAAGCTAAACTACTGCACGGCTCGATCAACGCTGTCCACTGAAAAGTTACAACAGCTTGAAACCCATGAAATGTCGGTTATGAATAGGGAGCGAAGAAATCTGGCTAACTATTTTGAATGAGGCGTTTAGATAACATGTTGAGGTAGGCTAACTTCCTGCGAATTTACGCCTACTCGTTAGCTTTGATAGTAGATCAAATTACCGCTAGATTAAGGATTATCATAGCTAAAGAAATAGGCCTTTAAACTTTCAATTACACTTTCTAGCACCGGTCCAGAGCCATGACTTCTCGATATCAAGCAGCCAACCGTGGTTAACCAACCGTGATATTCATGAGCTACAGGCAAAGCTACAAGTTCGCCACGTTCAATTCTCTGTTTCACTAACCATTCAGGCACAACCGCCCAGCCCACTCCTTTGCCAACTAAGCTAACTAAGTTTTGATGAGTATTGGCGTACCATGCCATTGTGCTTATCACGTAGCTAAACCACAATTCCTTTTGCTCTGAACTGCGGTGCACACATTGACGATAGCTTTTTAGATCCGAGTCCTGCACCAAGGTCAGTTTGGCCAAATCATGTTCAGCTGCTGCAATAGTCAGAAAACGCGCCTGCCCTAATACAAAGAAGTCCATATCCACTTTAAGCTCACCATCGGCATAAATGATCCCCACCTGCGCTTTACCTTGGCGAATCAGCTCTTCAACATCAAAGGTCGATGCGGCAATAATCTCAAACTGAGTAATTGGGAACTTATCAGCTAACGGTGCAATAATGGCCACTAGCTCATCGTTTACTAGGCTTTCGTCCACAGCAATAATCAATTCATGCTCAGTAACTTTAGATAACGACTCAACTTTTTGATCGAAGTATTGCTGTTGATGCAAGATTGAGTACGCAATTGGCAATAACGCTTTAGCGTTTTCAGTTAATACTGGGGTATTTTTATCGCGATTAAACAGCTCTTGATTAATGGCGATCTCTAAATTTGAAATTGCCTGGCTAACCCCTGATTGCGCCCGCTTTAACTTACGTGCCGCAGCAGAAAACGAGCCAGTTTCGCACACGGCAACAAAGATTTTTAACTGCTCAAAACTATACATGCCACTTTTCCTTTCACAGCCTTTCTACCGAGCAGTGCTAACTTATAGTCTGCCTAAACCGCAATACAAATACTGATCTTAAATCTGCAGCCAAATATATCACCTCCCACAAGCTATCACCAGTTGTGATAGCTACTAACTTTCTCTATTAGCATTTCTTGTAATAATCAGTGTCACTTTTCAGCGTTAATATTTTTATTGGAGTACACCATGGGGATTTTAGAGCGAGTATTTCACTCTGTGTTGTTTGAAGTGCTAGCAGTGACATTATCTGTTATCGGCTTAACCATTTTTACCGATTTCGACATCAAGTCACTATCAGGAATGATGATAGCTGTAGCCACTATTGCGATGATTTGGAATTTCATCTTCAACTGGGGTTTCGACCGAATTATGACTGGTGATAAAGAAAAGCGCCCGTTAAAAATGCGCATCATTCATGTCACTTTGTTTGAGGTCGGTTTGCTGTTTTTTTCCATACCGGTAATGGCTTACATTCTCAATATCGGCATCGTAGAAGCATTGATTATGGACTTAGGTGTAACGGTATTTATTACCATTTATGCTTTTACCTATAACCTAATCTACGATCACACCCGCGCCTTTATTATGCGCAACCGCACCATTGCTTGCTCATAACTACAAGCCGTTAACTGCTGACTGACGGCTTAGTTTATCGTTAGCAGTTAACTTTACACCCGCCTCAGCTATTAACTATTCCGGTAGCGAACCACTCATACCCCTCACAATATTTAGACCGCCTATTAGCAATATACAGATACGCATCATATCCATACTCATCACACGGTTATCTTTATGCTCCACTCACACTAAATAAGGCCGTTAGCCGACGGTGCTCTTAGCAGAGACCTTTACATTGCAAAGCCCAATAACTTGATCAATCGCAACAAAACACCAAATAGTAATAATTATCATTATCAAAACAACTTTATTGATTGAGAACTGCGATGATTTTAACACCAACCATGACAGGTATTGCCAGCCCAGACCCACTGCAACATGCTTTTAAAGTAAAAAGTGCACCTCATGCCGGTCGCAGTGGCAGCCGTCCGGTGTTTCTTGAGCCTGCTCAATGGCAACAATGGTGGCAAGAACCCAGCCAAGCATCTGAACGCGCGCTTTATATACATATTCCATTTTGTCGCAAGCGCTGCACCTTTTGTAATTTCTTCGAAAATGGCACGAATCCAGAGCGGATAAGCCGTTACATTGAGCACTTAACGGAGCAACTGAAAATCGCTGCTGATACTCCTTTAGTGCAGAGCCAAGCTTTTAATACGGTTTATGTTGGCGGCGGAACACCAACTGATATCAGTAGCAACGAAGTCAAACAACTTGGCGAAGCCATTGGACGATTTCCGCTAATTGAAAAGGCAGAAGTCACTCTAGAAGGTAGGCTTAATGGTTTTGATGATGATAAATGGCATAACGCTATAGCACACGGTTTCAACCGGTTCTCGTTTGGGGTGCAAAGCTTCGATACCCAAGTACGCCAAGCTGCTGGTCGTTTTGATGATAGAGATTATTTAATTAACCGCCTACAGCAATTGAGGCAACACCCTAGCGCCAGTATTGTGATTGATTTGATTTTTGGCTTACCAGGGCAAACCTTAGATATTTGGCAGCAAGATCTACAAGCTGTAATTGATAGTGGCGTGCATGGCGTTGATCTGTATCAACTGATTGGTCTATGTGGCACTCGTATTGAGCACGCCCGTGAAAAAGGCAAAATTCTGGGTACAGCCCTCAGCGAGTTTCAAGCAGACAGTCAAACTCGTGCCAATATGTATGCCAGTGGTGCCGCGCACTTTGAATCACTAAATTGGCAACGATTATCTAGTTGCCACTGGCGCCGAGATAGCCGTGAGCGCAGCGTTTATAATAGCTTGGCAAAAAGTGGCATAGAGATCTTACCTTTTGGCGCAGGTGCAGGCGGCAGTATTCACGGCCACGGTTGTATGAACGGCAGAGATCTTAAACAGTGGCATCTAGCTCATGATGTAGTGATGACTCCAGCAATATCAAGCGATACCTCCTCTGTACAAAATAACCCAGTGCAGGTGCCGGGTATGTTGATGAGCCCTAACCCATCAGCCAAGTTAGATGCCATATTTAAGCGTGGCTTAGATAGCGGTAAACTAACACTTAATTTGTTGTCTGTTGAAATGGTCACTCACCTACAGCCACTGTTTAGCGAGTGGCAAAAAAATGGGTTAGCGACGCTCACTTCAAGTGAGTTAAGACTTACATTAGCCGGACGTTTTTGGAATGTTAATATGCAAACGGGTTTGTTTGAGTATCTTGCAGAAAATCCTCTTGAACCAGCAGGGCATTCGATTAATAGTACCGTTCCAAAACCCAAACATGTTGCAATGCCTAATCATGCAACTGCCAGCTAGGCTACATTTTCCCCAAACCTAAACCAAGGCTTATGTCACCATTACGCGCACTGCAATCTGTTTAAAGAGCTGATATAGTGCGCATATTCTTAGCTAAGCATTCATTTATCTATGGCAACAGCAACCCCAAAGCGTACTAACTCAAAAGCACCGATGTCAAAACCGTCAATTTCAACCGAAAGCAAAACTGAAGCGATGAAAATGGCTAAAGCGACTCAAAAGCCAGGGCAAAGCAAAGATCAAACCAAACTCATCGCCCAGGGGATTGAAAAAGGCATCGCCGAATATAAAAAATTGCAAAAGGGTAAGGCAAGAGAGCGCGATAAAGCCCGTAAACAAGACTTAAGAAGTAAAGCGCGTGAAGCCAGTGAACAAGATCATGACCACAGTAACATTGAAGATCGCGCAGCAAGTCCGTACCTGCCTTGGGGACTGCTCACATTGAGTTGGATTGGCTTTATTATCTACATAATCCTCACTCAATAAGTCACATCTTTACCTTATCTGCCACTTCCTTTCAGAAATTGCACTAATACTAGCCATTAGTGCAATTCCCATTTAGCGCCATATTGTTTAGCATTTGATTTATTTCTAGATTCTGATTTTAAAGTTAGGTGGAGATCTGTTCATAATTTGTCATAAGTTGTCTTATCTCATTCATTGATCTCTCCATCACTATTCACAATATCTATCTATACTTAGCCTATCAAAATATATGGATTAGCTGGAGCACACGGTCATGACTGAGCAATGCCCCCCAAAAGAACAAGTTAGTAGCAAAAAAGATGAGCTAAAAGCATTAGGCTTTATCATCTTTATTTTATTCCCTGCGCTAAGCGTTACCTTGGTTAGCGTATACGGCTTAATTGTCTGGCTAACCTTGACACTTACAGGCGTTCCATCTCACTAATTTCAACAACTTATTTTAAATTCTATTAAGAGGATGCCGTTATGAGATGGTTACTTAACATCTGGCGCACACTAACTAAACCGGCTAAATATCTGACTTTAGGCACTGTAAGTATTTCAGCTTTCCTAATGGGTATTATCTTCTGGGGAGGCTTTAATACTGCACTTGAAGCAACTAACACAGAAGCTTTTTGTATCAGCTGCCACAGTATGGAAAGCATGCCATACCAAGAACTGAAAAAAACGGTGCACTTTTCTAACAATTCTGGCGTGCGTGCGACCTGCCCAGACTGCCACGTACCACATAACTATGGCCGTAAAATTGCCCGTAAGTTAGAAGCCTCTCACGATGTATACGGCTGGTTATTCAATACGGTCAATACGCCTGAAAAGTACAACGCGAAACGCCTCGAAATGGCGAGCCGCGAATGGAAACGATTTGACCGTGACAAGTCTGCAGCCTGTAAAAACTGTCATAACTACGATTCAATGAAGTGGGACACCATGTCTAAGCTTGCAGTTAAGCAAATGAAGCGCGCTGCTGAGACAGACCAAAGTTGTGTTGACTGCCATAAGGGTATTGCACATACGCTACCTGACATGGGTACAGCTCGTGCACCTGAATTGATTGCTGAAGTCGGTCGTGGCATTAGCGGTCTTCAAGTAGGACAAAGCTACTTCACTGCGCTAACCAAGCCACTATTCTTCAACGATAAAACTGACGTTGAAGCGGGTACGCTAAATATCGCAACTAAGGTCAAAGTGCTTGAAGTTGTGGGTACTCGCGCCAAGATTGGTATTGACGGCTGGAGAAAGAAAATCGGTGCTGGCCGCGTGATCTATTACGACTTTGGCTTAAATATCCTTTCAGCTCAGCTCACTAAAGATGCTGCGCTAGAAGAAGGTGTGATTAAGACATTCGAAGAGAAAGAAGATCCTATGACGGGCCTAATTTGGCAACGTGTAGAAGCTGACATTTGGACAGATACTGACTACTTATTATCTGATCTACAGCCACTATGGGATTACGCTCGTAGCACATACGATACCAGCTGTAGTGTATGTCACACTCAACCAGCACCTGCCCACTTTGACGCAAATACTTGGCCAGGCATGTTCCAAGGCATGATCGCATTCGTCAACATGGATCAAGATACGCAAGCTTTGGTGCAGAAGTATTTACAAGAGCATTCATCAACTTTCGATAAGTCGGCTCACTAATAGGACATAATGCAATGAACAGAAGAGACTTTCTAAAAGGCTTAGTAGGAACATCTTATGTCGTACTTAGCGGATCATCAGTACTTGCACCTCTCAATGCGTTAGCAGCATCAGGTGCCGATGCAAGTGACGGCTGGCTTACAACAGGTTCGCACATGGGTGCGTTCAAGATGAAGCGTAAAAATGGCGTGATCTCTGAGGTTATTCCTTTCGATACCGATATGTATCCAACGGATATGATCAACGGCATTAAAGGGTTAGTTTATAACGAATCACGTATTCGCTACCCAATGGTTCGCTTAGACTTTTTATTAAAAGGTCACCAAAGCGACACTAAACAACGTGGTGACTTCCGCTTTGTTCGTGTGACCTGGGACAAAGCACTTGGCTTGTTTAAAGACTCACTCGATCTTATTCAAACAAAATATGGTCCATCAGGACTGCACGCTGGACAAACAGGTTGGCGTGCAACCGGTCAGCTGCACTCATGTACTAGCCACATGCAGCGCGCAGTCGCCATGCACGGTAATTTTGTTAAAAAAGTCGGTGACTACTCAACAGGTGCAGGGCAAACTATTTTGCCTTACGTCTTAGGCTCTACCGAAGTGTATGCACAAGGTACCTCTTGGTCACTGATCCTTGAACACTCTAAAACGATTATTTTATGGTCAAATGATCCATACAAAAACCTACAGGTTGGCTGGAATGCTGAAACCCATGAATCATATGCCTACCTTGCTCAGTTAAAAGAGAAGGTTGCTAAAGGCGAGATCCGTGTTATCAGTATCGACCCTGTTGTTTCCAAAACACAGAAATACCTAGGTTGTGAGCATTTATACATAAACCCACAAACCGACGTGCCATTCATGCTGGCTATTGCCCATGAAATGGTAGAAAAAAACCTACACGATAATGAGTTTATCGAAGGCTATAGCTTAGGCTTTGACAAGTTTTTACCTTATCTAAAAGGCCAAACTGATGGTGTTGAAAAAACACCTGAATGGGCATCAAAAATTTGTGGTGTTTCTCCAGAGATTATCCGTGATCTTGCAAAAGTCATGACCAAGGCCCGCACTCAAATTTTGATGGGTTGGTGTGTACAGCGTCAGCAGCATGGTGAGCAGCCATACTGGATGTCTGCGGTACTTGCGACCATGATAGGCCAAATTGGTTTGCCTGGCGGCGGTATTAGCTATGGCCACCATTACTCAGGTATTGGTATTCCATCTTCAGGTGCCGCGGCGCCAGGTGCGTTTCCACGTAACCTTGACGATGGCCAAAAGCAACTTTTTGATAGCACAGACTTTAAAGGTGCAAGTAGTGTTATTCCTGTTGCCCGTTGGATTGACTCAATTCTTGAACCAGGTAAAACCATCGATGCAAACGGCTCTAAGGTCACCTACCCAGACATTAAGATGATGGTGTTCTCTGGTAACAACCCATGGAACCACCACCAAGACCGTAACCGCATGAAGGAAGCCTTCTTCAAGCTTGAGTGTATTGTGTCTATCGATATGAACTGGACTGCAGCTTGTCGTTTCTCTGATATCGTGCTGCCAGCCTGTACCACGTTCGAACGTAACGATCTCGACGTCTACGGATCTTATGCTAACCGCGGCTTGCTTGCCATGCAGAAAATGGTCGAGCCGCTATACGAGAGTCTGTCAGATTTTGAAATATTCACTCGATTTGCAGCACTGTTAGGCGAAGGTAAAGCACAAGAGTACACTCGCGGCATGACTGAGCATCAGTGGCTAGAGATGCTATACAACGATTGTAAAGCGGCGAATAAAGGCAAGTTTGAAATGCCATCATTTGAAGAGTTCTGGCAAGCTGGCTATGTAAACTTTGGTGAAGGTAAACCTTGGGTTCGCCATCAGGCATTTAGAGACGACCCAGAGATCAATCCATTAGGTACCCCTTCTGGCCTGATTGAGATCTACAGCCGTAAAATAGCTAATTACAAATATGATGACTGCCCAGGCCACCCAACTTGGATGGAAAAGGTTGAACGTAGTCATGGCGGTCCAGGTTCTAAGAAGCACCCAATTTGGTTGCAGTCTTGTCATCCGGACAAACGCTTGCATTCACAAATGTGTGAATCAACCGAGTTCCGTGAAACCTACACAGTTAAAGGGCGTGAGCCAGTATACTTAAACCCAGAAGATGCCAAGAAACGCGGCATTAAATCTGGCGATATTGTACGTGTATTTAACGACCGTGGTCAGCTTATTGCCGGTGCCGTAGTATCGGATAAGTTCCCTGAAGGCGTTATCCGTATTCAAGAGGGTGCTTGGTATGGGCCGGTTGGCAAAGATGGTAGCAAAGAAGGTGGTGCAGAAATTGGCGCGCTAGACAGTTATGGCGATCCAAATACCCTAACACTAGATATCGGTACCTCTAAGCTTGCACAGGCTTGTTCTGCTTATACTTGCCTTGTTGACTACGAAAAGTATCAAGGTAAAGTACCTGCAGTCAGTTCATTCAGTGGTCCGGTTGAGATAGCACTATGAGTACAGATGCTGTAAACGCAGAGTCAATAGAGGTTAACCCAGTTAATCAGGTTCGAAGCACTATTTATCAGTTACTTTCGTCATTGTTTGCGAAAGAAATTGATCATAAAACACTGCATGATTTAACCAGTGAGCAAGCGCAGATTTTCTGGGCACAACTGAGCAGTGAAAGCGCCTTTAAAGCCGATGTAAATACCTTGGTTGCAGAGCTTGCTACGCTTAACACCGATAAGGCACTACTAGAACTTGCTGCTGATTATTGTGGCTTGTTCTTAGTTGGCACTAAATTCAGTGCATCGCCCTACGCAAGCTTGTATTTAGACAACAAGCCAGCAAGAAAAGGCGATGAGCCACTGCTCTTTGGTGAGCAGCATCAGCAGATGAGTGAGTTTTTGAAGCAGAGTCAGCTACAAGTACAAAGCGAGTTTCCAGAGCCTGCCGATCACCTTGCGGTGATCTTGGCTTATGTCGCTCACCTTTGTACCCATAGTGATGACGCTGCTCAGCTCAGCTTTATTCAAGACAACTTAGCTAATTGGCTAAATAACTTTGTGGCTAAAGTCACCGAAGTTGATCATGGTAACTTCTATCAAGCTTTGGCAAGACTCACCTATTCTTGGGTTAAGTCTGATGCCGAATGGTTAGCATCTGAATTAAGCTAACCCCAAAGCTATTACCAAGCGTCTATTAAAAACCGTCCATAAAAAGCGTGAGTGAACTTAAGTTCTCTCACGCTTTTTATGTCTGTTAATCATCTGCTAATCGAGCAGCGAACCTTAATTGATTGCACTTTTACAAACCGTTACGCTCAGATTTTTGCTGCTCTATCCAAGCCTGTAATTGGGCGATTGATGCTTGCCATAATACTTTGAGCATTTCAAGCTCGCTGGCTTGATACTCGCTTAGAGTTAAGCCGGACTTTTCAAGTGCCTTGCACTGCTTTGATAACTCACCTAAGCCCATATTGGCACTACTCCCTTTTAGGGCATGTAATATATGACCAATATCGACACCGTCTTTGAGTAACCTGTTATTGAGTGAATCATCCTTGAATAAATTGTCAAAATGCACCTGACTGGTGTCTTGATAAAGCGTTGCTAGCTCTATTACAGTTTCTAGGCCGAGGTAAGTTAAGTCTTGAGTTAACTGGACTTCATCGAGCAATTGAAAAGGTGAAGGGTGTTTGCCCCCAGAGGGCTCTATACCTGCTGAAGGCTTTTTACCCGCTGAGGGCTCTATATTCGCTGAAGGCTTTTTACCCGCTGATGGCTCTATACTTGCTGACGGCTCTATACTTGCTGAAGGCTCTTTACCTGCTGATGGCTCTGCCTCCCCCAACCAGTTTGATAAGGCTTGCATGTCTAAGGGTTTCATCAAGACTAGGTTAAAGCCTTTTTCATGGTAGTTATCTATATCATCAGCTTGCACCTGCGCGGTAAATGCGGCAATTTCTATCTGATGCTGAGCCTGCTTATTCACCTGCTGCAGCTCTGCCAATAATGCGACCCCAGAACCGTCGCCAAGTTGAATGTCGAGCATGATGGCGTCAAACTGCTCTGCGCTTTGTTGATGGTAAATTTTCCGCGCCGCTTCGCAGCTTTGGGCTAATACTGATGTATGCCCCAAATGGGCTAAGAAGCCTTGAGCTACCATGGCGTTAATTTTATTATCTTCAATCACTAAGATATGTTTGGATTCAACATGCACAGCCGTAGCTTGCAGTTCAATATCGGGTCTATCACAACGCATTAATGGGAGTGAAAAACCAAAGGTACTGCCTTTACCCAGCTCACTCTTTACCCAGACGCCATGATTTTCAGTCTCTGCACCGGTATTCATTAATTCCACAAGCTGCTTACAAATAGCTAAGCCTAAACCTGTACCACGGTCCCGGCCTTTACTCGACTCATTACTGTATGCTTTAAAAAGCTTTTTCATCGCTTTAGCATCAATACCAACACCAGTATCTTGCACGGTAAACAGCAGTTGACTGTCTTTAGCTTCAACCGTGAGCTCAACCATGCCTCGAGGAGTAAACTTAATCGCGTTGCCTAATAAATTAAGCAATACCTGCCTGAGTTTGGGCCCATCGATATAAACCCATTGAGGTAAGCCTGCATGATTGGAGCGCAGCGTTAATCCAGCAAGTCCGGCACCGGCAAGCATAATTGCCACCACTTGATCGAGTAACTCGTTAATATCGACCGCGCGCGGTTCATTAGCGAGTTTTCTCTGCTCTAAGCGAGAGAAGTCTAAAATGTCGTTCAACACGGTTTGCAGCAAGGTACCGCTATATTGAGAGAGTGCTAACATCTGTTGCTGAGCAGCTGGCAAGTTAGAATGCCCAAGCAAGGTTAAGGTACCCAGTAGACCATTAAGCGGCGTACGGATCTCATGACTCATCGTCGCCAAAAACAGCGACTTAGCCTGATTAGCTTGCTCAGCCATATCACGGGCTAACACATGACCTTTGGATTCTTTATCTAGCTGAATATTCGCTTCCGCAAGCTCAAGTGTTCTCGCCTCAACCTTAGCTTCCAACGCTTGTTTATGTTCAAACAATTCGGCAGCGATATCACGTAATTCAGCCTGTAATTTTTGGTTATGGTCAGTTTTCTGTTTAAACGCTTTAATAGCACTCGCCATCGCGGCGAGTTCATCATCACCTTGGGTATCAATGGTTACTGCTGTATTGCCAAGGCTCAGCTGGGCCAACGCCTTAGTCGCCGCATCAAGCTTAAGTGCAATGCCTTTATAAATAACTCTGTAGACCACAAAAAAGATCACCAAAAACATCAATAGCCCTGTCACCCACAGGCCCAACTTTGACCAACTTAGCTGCTTGAGATAGGCACTTCTGGCATTCTCAGCTTCTAAACGTTGCTGCTGCATGGCATTCGCCACCACCTTATTGAGTACATCCAGTTTGTCGGTTATCTGTTGTAGTTGCAGCTCTTGCGCTCGATTGTATTGGGTGTATTCCTGTTGCAATATCATACTTTGCGGTAACTTTTGCAGTAGAGAAAATTGCTTAGATAAGGCTTTGGCGCGATTAGGGTCACGAATAATGGCCGTTAGACTTGTCAGAGAAGAAAGGTATCTTTTCTCAACATCACCAAATGTGCCAGCCACTGCTTTCCCTCTGCTGGCAAGAGGTTTAGCCGGGAGCTGCAAAGGTACACGATTTTGAAAAGAGAGGTCGCGCACCACAGGAGTGGTACGACTGCTCATGTTACCCAGCAGACTATAAATACCGGACTCCAGTTCTGGAGACTGGAACATCTGCCCCATAAGCGCAATGTTATGCACTATTTTTAACGCGCGATTGAGGCGTTCTTGAGTATCTAAATCTTGCTCAATCAATGTATCGAGTAACTGCGCAGTTTTTTCAGCGCCTACCGCCTCGGGGTAAGCTAGGCTCAGCTTAGACAAAATACCCGAATCAACAATAGCGAGCTCCGCCAAGAGTAACTCGGTACTTTTATTGGCCGCATTGACTAACTCTTTGCCCTGCATTTTTAAATTGTAAGCTACCTCAATACGTTGGCCAACCTGCTCACCCAGCTTTGAAATGTCGACAATAATATCCGATGCGCTTTGCTCAAGACTTAAGTCGAAATTCACCTCTAGCGCCTTGAGGATCTGAATTGCACCAACCATGGTCGCGCTTTCAATTGACAACTTACGCCCCACAAACTGACGCTGAGACTCATCTTGTGTCTGGCCTAATTGTTTTGCATTTTCAGCTAAGGCATTACTCGAAAGAGCCAACTCACTGGCCGCTTCTGATGCAGGTAACGCGCGGTTATATAAATATTTATCTGCCTCTTGAACCCAACGCAGACTAATACTCCCTAGGCTAACCAACAGCAGCAATAATAAGGCTAGCAAACCAAAAGCCAGCATAAGGCGACCTGTTAGGCTTTTTGTTGATAGGGATAATTTAGGCAAAGGTGATTTTGGCAAAAACAATACACTCACTGTTATCTGTTAAGCTGGTACAATATTAATCGCTTATTCAGTCGATTCATAGGGATGTTAACCATGGTAAAAATTCTGCTGCAGCGTTTGTTACCCTTTGTTGGCTTATGTTTGTTAAGCCCGCTTTTAACCGCCGCAGAAACAGCCTCACCTTGGTTATTAGAGCAAAGAACGCCCTTTGAGAGCATACAGCAGCAAAGGACTGCAATCGAACTCATACCGCTCACCTCATCTAAAAAAACATGGCGAATTTGTGCGCTCGTACCTCACCTAAAAGACACCTACTGGACCGGAATTAACTACGGATTAGTGCAACAAGCAAAGCAATTAAATCTCGAACTGGCGCTATTCGAAGCCGGTGGTTATTACGGCGTAGACAAGCAGTTAAGCCAGCTCGATAACTGTATGAAACACAACTTTGACGCGATTTTGCTCGGTGGTGTTCGCCCCGATATTTTAGACCTTTACCTGGCCCCAATTAATAAACCCGTTATCGCGCTGGTTAATCGGCTGGCTCACGAAAAAATCAATACTCGCATCGGTGTTAACTGGTATCAGATGGGCTATATTGCTGGTCACTATATTAAACAACAGGCCCACAAGCCTGCCAACCTTGCCTTGTTAACTGGCCCAGATAAATTAGGTGGCAGCGACCTTGTTGAGCAAGGCCTATCTGCAGCGTTAAAAGGCAGCTTAGTTAGCATTAGCGCTATTCACCACGCCGACAATAATCGCAACCTGTACCGTGATGAATTAGAATCCCTACTCAGTAATCAAACTCCAGATTATATTTTAGGTAGTGCTGTAGCCATAGAGGCGGGGGTTAGCATGCTGCGTCAGTATCAGCTAACCGATAAAGTAAAGCTTATCAGCAGCTATTTATCCCCAGCGATATTGCGCGGAATTTATCGTGATAAAGTGGAGTTTAGTAACGACGATCAGGTGGTTCTGCAAGGAAAGTTGGCTATCGACATTACAGTACGAGAACTTGAAGGGGCTAAACCCTTCGGTGATATCGGCCCCAAAATCCACACTCTTTACCCAGGCCATATTAGCAAAAATGTGCTCGAGACCAGTTTACCTCCAGCGGACTATTACCCGATTTACCGAGTAAACATTGAATATTGAGCCTAATAGAACAACGACTTTATAAGCTTGAGATTATCATGGGCGTATGGAGTTGATACCTGCAAGACTATGAACTACGGACTACGGACTACGGCGAATTTTAAATGAGATACTTAATTGAGAAGTTTATATGACTAATATCGTTTATATCGCAACCAGTCTTGATGGCTTTATTGCTGACAGAAATAACAAAATTGACTGGTTACATGATATCCCCAATCCCGATGGTTCAGACTTGGGTTTCAGCGACTTTATGACCAGAGTTGATGCACTGATAATGGGACGAAATACATTAGAGATCGTGCTCAGCTTTGGCATAGACTGGCCCTATACTAAGCCCGTTTTTGTATTAAGTCATACATTAACAGCATTACCCGATGCATTAGAGGGGAAGGTATTCTTAGTGAATGGCCCTCTTAACGAGGTGCTAAAGCAAGTTAAGGCTCAAGGCTATAACAACCTGTATATCGACGGCGGCAAGACCATTCAAAGCTTCTTACAGGAGGACTTGATTGATGAGCTCATCATCACCACGATCCCGATATTACTCGGCGAAGGTATTCCGCTTTTTGGCAAACTCGCATCACCGCTTAAATTTAAGCATGTAAAAGCAGAGCGCTTAGTCGACTGTCTAGTACAAAACAGCTATATAAGGCTGAGATAGCTGCCGCGTAGTTCTATAAAAAGGTAGGGCTAAACGTCACTATATTAGCGCTGAAATACCGTCTAGCGTTGACCTTTAGCTCCGCTTCTGCCCTAAAACCAGTGTAAGCCGAAAGTTCACCATTAATGGCGGTTCCAGGACAAAACCTTCAAATAACAAAATGCCTAATTAGGTATTAATCCTTCACTTTCGCGGCAAATAAGTAGCCTTCACCGTGGATGGTGACAAAGAGCTCAGCTGATAGCTTATTACGCAGTCGACGAATGATCACATCTATGGTTCTGTCGTTAACGTCTTGATCTCTGTGGCTAGTTTGTAGCATTAAACGCTCACGGGATAACACTTGCTGCGGGTGCAATGAAAAGGCGGTTAGCAGTTCAAACTCGGCTTTAGTTAACTTAATTTGCTCACCGTTATGGGTCAATTGCCGGCTATTTAGCTCTAACACATAATCATTAAAGGCAATGATATTGTCATTGGGATCATCTTGCTCTGCACTATCTGCAACCGCCTTTGCCACCAGTGACATGCGCCAGAGTAAGTTCTTTACCCTAACTAACAGTTCTCTTAGCTCGAAAGGTTTGGTGACGTAGTCATCTGCGCCCATCTCTAGGCCAACAATTTTGTCTATGGTTTCATCACGCCCAGTAACCAGAATGATCCCCACATGACTCTTGCTACGCAACTCACGCGCAAGGCTCAATCCATCAACACCGGGCAAATTAATATCAAGCATAACCAAGTCGATATGTTGGCGTTCAAACTCACGCCACATCTGGTCTCCATCTTGAGCTTCGAGCACTTCATAGCCCTCTTTCTCAAAATAACCTTTTAATCTAGCTCTAATGACAGCTTCATCATCGACAACTAGTACTCGGTAACCCATATATCACCTCAACCCTAAACCGCTTTTATCTATAAAAAGTGTCTGCTTAAACGCGGCACATAATATACACAAGTTAACACGTAAAGCGAGCCGTTGAGGTGGGAAGTCACAGATAGCCACAAGTTATAGCGACAAATAAGACACAAAAAAGCCAACTTAAATTAAGTTGGCTTTTAGCGAGTAGTGATTAATTCATCAAAATAGCAATGTCATTAGAAGCTTTTACTGACCCCAAACACGACACGGTCATCGAAGATTTCAGTTTGAGTACCATAAACTAAGTGAGAGTCACCAACTGAACTACCATGGTATCTAAGGTCGAAAGTTAAGCCTACATAGTTAGCTTCGACACCCAAGTTCCAGTGAGTCCAGCCCTCGGCGCCTTCACCATCAAGGTCTTGGTAACCGAGTGAACCTGATAACTTAACGCCATTATTGAAAGCATAGCTTGGGTGAACAGCATAGTTAACACCCTGCCAACCATCAACACCAAACCAATCGTCTAATGTCGGTGTGACTTCAAGCTGAACATTTGCCTGACCAAATTGCTTAGCAACACGCAGCCATAATTCGGTATAGTTTGAATAGGAAGCACCAGGATAAAGATATGAAAATACCATTACGTCATAAGTAAAGCCGCTATCTCCGAAGGCACCCGCTTTACCGATATATGGCGCAGTTACGATCTCAAGGTTTGGATCGGCAAACTTAATGTTTGACGCAAATGCACCTGCGTACCAGCCATCATCATTGCCCCAGCCCAAAGTCCCCTGTACTACAGGTACGTCGCCATCCATCGTTTCGGATTCACCACGGAATACATAGTCAGTTGCAAACTTAACATTACCGCTAATTTGGCCACCGAAAAGTTCGTTGTCATCGGCGGCTACTGCTGAGCCCATACTCGCCATCGCTAGGCCACCAAGCATAATCGCATGTGTAAATTTCATAATCATCATCCCAATTGTTTTCGATCTAAGTTTTAATTTAAAGCTATTAATCACAGCTTTTAATTTACGATTTTATAATCTGAGCTTAGGTAAAAATCTTACTCTCAAGTTATTAATGACCTTGAGAGTAGATATGAACTAAAAAACCAACATTGTGAAAAAATATGAATAGTGCAATTTATCTAAACCCTGTTCAGTTTAGCTGGCCTTCTTCAACAATAACCCCTTTAGCTCCTCAATCTGCCCCTTAAGCTCTGCTACATCGGCAACACTCGCTGGCTTATCCATTGGATCTTGAGGCTCTTGCTCACCGCGCATCGCCGCGGTTTCTTGGGTCATGACATCCAGTACAGCACCCACCATCATATTTAAAAATACAAACGCCGTTAAAAAGATAAAACTTAAATAGTACACCCAGCTCAATGGATACACCGCCATCGTCTCATACATTATCGATGTCCATGATTCGAAGGTAGAGATCCTAAATAGCGTCAACATGGCAACGGACACATCTCCCCACAAGAAATCATTAATGTGAGCGAAGAACATGCTGCCTATAGCGCCGTATATATAGAAAATCACAAACATGAGCAAAGCGATATAGCCCATGCGGGGGATGGCTTTAAGCAAGGCGTTCACCAGCATTCGTAGCTCGGGGATCATCGAGACTAAACGCAACACCCTGAAAATACGTAATAGGCGCGCTAACAATATCGCCGAACCACCAGCTGGAATAAGGCTTCCGATAACAATAATGGTGTCGAAGAGGTTCCAGCCATTGCTAAAAAATCGCTTCGGCCCGTCACTGGCAAGAAAGCGAATAATAAGCTCTATAGCAAAAAACACCGTGATACCGATATCGAGCACCACGAGGCTACTCTCCATCCAACTCGGTAAGTGGTAGGTATGTGCGCCAATCGACAGAGCAGAAACCACAATAACGAAGATAATGAAGCCTTGAAAAAACTTACTGTTATCAATTTTTTTGAGTTTTGACTGTAAGCCAGAAACATTCGCAAGCACGCTGTGCTCCTATTTAAAATGGGATTAAAAAGGCAATAAAACTGCTCTAGACCACGCAAGCAAACGCTACGCTAGCCAAAGGATCGCGCAGTGTAATGAGCAAGGCTTAATTTTGTGTTAAATCAAAGACAGAAAAACGAGATTAGGGAGCGAGAAAGCTCCCTCTGGCTGGATTAGTTAAGTTGAGCTTCGATTTCGGATAAATGCTCCACCACCCATTCACGGTTAATGGCGCCCCAATGGTTAATTTGGTAAAAACCGGCATTATTGCGCTCCCCCTCTTGCACAAACTCACACTCAATCGCGAGATCAGCCAAAGCAACAATAGCGTCTTGCAATGTGCGACGCGGCATTTCGGTGAGCTTATGCAAAGACAGTAAGTTATGTCTTTCACTGTCGATCAGATAGGCAATATATAGCTTTCGTAGCAAAGCCTTTTGCTGCTTAGATGCGGTAAAGTTGAGACTCATAAGGTTCTTATTATTAAGGGCATTGCCGATAAAGTACGTCATTGACAATAAATAACAAGTCGCAAACAGCTCGCACTGGCAAGTAAATCACAATATGTTGCTAAATATGTCTCGCTGTAGCAACAACCTCTGCCATGCTGATATAGTCGATGAAAGGTAAAAAGCGATAACGTTAACGGTGACACATGAATAGTGACACGGACAGTAAACTAGGGCATGAAGTGACTCCTGAACAAAAAGCAGCAATAAAACATCAATCTCACCCCTCAAACCTTGCAGACATGAAGCAGACGAGTATTGCGCTGGAAGATATTGATAATCCTAGCTCAGTGCCTATAGCTGCAAAAGCGCCCACGTCAGAGCCTATCATTACAATCAATCGCAATAGCCATACCCCGATACCAGAAAGTGACTGGCTAAGCTTCGATCAAGTACCACTCGACCCCGTCGATGCCAAGCACTACACCCAAGTGAATATCGAAAGCCTGATATTTAGCTGCTTATTACTGGTTGCCGCATCATTGATAATTATTATTCCCGGTGATTTCTACCTCACAAAAATCCTTGGAGTTAGCACCACAGCATTATTAATCATTAGCCTAGGGAGCTATCTACGCTATCAACATGCCAAGTCCCTTGCTTATGCTGTTTGTGACCACGAACTGATTATGCAGCAAGGCTTTTGGTGGGTTAAACGCACCTCGCTACCCTATTCTAGATTGCAGCACGTTAGCGTGTCTCACGGGCCGCTTGAGCGCCACTTTAACCTCGCCACAATTAAATGTTTCAGTGCTGGTAGCGGCTCAGCAGAAATAGAACTGCCAGGCATAGAGCAGCAAACCGCTGAACGTCTGCGCCAACATTTGTTAGCCCAGGCCGCTAAAGCGAACCAAAAGGCCGCAGCAGAGACTAAATTACAGCAACCTGAGCCAGACCAAGCACAAGCAAGCCAAACGAAAAGTTCACTATTGGCCGCTGATACAACAAGTGCGGCTAAAGAAGAGTCATACGAGAAGAACATGGCAGCTCAGCAAGGCCATAGCGATGACACATAAATTCTCTCAATGGTCGTCGCTTTCAGCCTGGTCAATCATCAGCTTTACCTTGCTCGCCATAAAGCAATTACTCAGCAGTGGTTATGCCATCATCCCTGTCGTTTATACCGGGTGGCAAAAAGGCTTTAGCAGCCATTGGGTTATCATTGCCATTGCAGGGATTATTAGTGCCATCTTTATTTTTAGTGTGCTGCAATGGCTCAAGTTTCGCTTTAAAGTGACTGTCGACAAGCTCATCATCAGGCATGGCATTGTCTTTAAAAAAGCGGACGAGCTACCATTTGCTAAAATCCAAAATGTACGCTTAGAGCAGCCGTTATATTTTCGCCCTGTAGGGCTCTACCGCATTATTGTTGAAACCGCAGGCTCTAAAAATAATGAAGCGGAGCTGTCAGCCCTTGATTATAAAGATGCCCTCGCCCTTAAAAAACAGTTAATGGCTGAGCATGATGCCCATGGACCTCAAAGCGAAATCGCTCAGGTTAACGACCCATCACAAAGCCAACACAAATCTAACCAGGTTAATACGCTTAGCCGTAAAAGCTTAAAACAGCTACTGCTATTTGGATTTTATCAAAATAATGCTATTTGGTTAGCGGTTATTTTAGGCCCTATTTTTGGCCAACTTGACTGGGAGTCAATGGAAAACCTACAGCAAGTTCAGCTGTTTTTAGCTTGGTATGACAGCAATATTGCCAGCCATACTTTGCTACAAATCTTGTTTGCTTGTCTCGCTTTAGTTCTGTTTTACCTGCTATTTTCGATCCTATCGATTACTTCAGCTGTGCTGAAATACTTTCCTTACAAACTCAGCCGTAGCGGCAATACTTTGCACCGTACTGGCGGTATTATTGCTAAACAAAATGATGCTCTGGCAATTAAGCGCATCCAGGTCATTAAATTCTACCAACCGCTAGTCGGCAGGCTCCTTAAGTTATGGACAGTGTATTTTAAACAAGTCCAGGGACATGAAATTGAAAAGCAAGGCAGCAGCAATATGCTTGTCCCTAGTATGTCAGTTAAAAATATTGCTAATTTATTACCACAGCTTAACGGCATCGAAGCCACCTCGCTGCAGCTACCTAATCGCTATCAAGGGATCCACTTAGGTTGGTTTTGGCGTCGAGGTTTATTACCATTATTAGTCCCCGCTATTAACACTTACTTTTTAGGCTTAAACCTCTTTACCGATATTTTATGGCTTGCAGCTGGATTATTCAGCCTTGGTATTTATCTTAAGTACCGTCAGTATGGTTATCTACTTAAAGATAATAACCTTTGGTTTCACTCAGGTTTACTCGGCCATAGTTGGCAACTCATTGCACTTAGCAAAGTGCAGCATGTTGCAATTTCTCAATCGCCAAATCAAAAACGCAGTGGTTTAGCAAACCTTGAAATTGGCCTTGCGAGTGGTACAGTAAAACTGCCTTATATTTCAATCACAGTGGCGCGAGACATTGCAGAGCGATCACTTGCGCTGATTAATAACGATCATCGAAATTGGATATAGCCATGAACACACCTGTACCAGCAAAGATACCAGCTCATTCCATGACACCTGACATGATTATTCATTTCTGGTTTGAAGAGATTGAACCTAAGCAGTGGTGGATAAAAGACCTAGAGTTTGATGCCTTAATTGAGCAGCGATATGCAGACTTATTAGCCGCTGCCATGCAAGGAGAGCTATATCATTGGCGCACCACACCTGAGGGACGATTGGCTGAAATCATCGTCTTAGATCAGTTCTCTCGCAACATCTACCGCGGCACCCCACAGTCTTTTGCAGCCGATCCTATTGCGCTGGTGCTTGCTCAAGAAGCGGTAGCACTTAAAATCGACTCCGAACTTAAGGGCAAACAGGTGCCTTTTTTGTTTATGCCCTATATGCACAGCGAATCATCAGTCATACATGAGGTTGCCTTAAGGTTGTTTGGCCGAGAAGCCGCTCAGGGCAATTTAGATTTCGAAATTAAACATAAAGCAATTATCGACCAATTTGGTCGCTACCCGCACAGAAACGCAATTTTAAAGCGTGAATCCACCGCTGAGGAAATCGCCTTTTTACAACAGCCAGGTTCAAGCTTTTAGCTCTGCATGTTTATGCAGCCCGCTAGACGCCAGCGTAAACTTAGTCTTAGTTATAGGCTTAGTCATAGCCTTAAGCTTAGCTGCACAATAAAGCCGCCTCAGGTCATTACCCGAGGCGGCTTTATTTGCCAATAGGCTTCGATCGTCAGATCTGAGCCCAAATAGTCAGTGTGAGGCTAAATGAAGCTTGTTAAGTTAAGCTTACTTCACCACCAGCACTGGGCACTTAGCTTTGTTGGCTAACCCTTCTGCGATATTAGGGCTTAATAAGTGCGAAATTCCCTTACGGCCATGGCTGGCGATAACGATCATACCCACCTCGCCCACTTCAGCCTCCTCAAGCAGCTCTTCTAAGGTATCACCTTTACGCATTACGGTTTTCACGGTTAGACCATGGTTTAATTCCGCTTGGATCTGCAGCTGTAACTTCTCAAGATTTTCACGTGCTGCAACCTCTATCTGCTTTTCTAACTTCTCTGCTGATTCAACTGCAATGCCGTAATAATGTTCACTAAAAGGCTCACTCATTACATGTACCAGTCGTAAACTCACACCATATAGGTTTGCCATCTCAATCGCATAACGTTGTGCATGAGATGCCGTTAGGGAAAAATCCGTCGGACATAAAATTTGTCGGGTACGCATAACCTCTCCTCAATCAAACCTTAACGAGCTTGATTGCTTTAATCATCAAAGGCTCACTGCATTAGAGCAACAGTGAACAATTTACAGAAAGCGACTTTCTGTTAGCTTCAAACAACTAGCATGCGCTAACAACCTATGTTTCTAACAACTTATGCTTCTAACGGTTAGCGCGATATCTTATCGCATGCTATTTCACTACCAATACCGGGCACAGAGCACGGTTAGCCACAGCTTCTGAAACGTTAGAATGTAAAAAATGCGACAGTCCGGTGCGGCCATGACTGGCAATGACTATCATTCCAGATTCCGAGCCCTCGGCCTCTTTAAGGATCTGCTCAGCGGCGCTGCCGTGACGAATAACCGACTCAACTGAAAGCTCACTATTGAGCTCGGTTAATAACTGTTTCATATTCTCAGCAGCGTTGTCTTCCATACTCTGTGCGAGCTCTTCAGGCGTGACGGTAAGAATTTGATAGTTATCAACCCCCATTGGCTGCTCAATGACATGCACGATACGTAGACCCACATGATATAGATTCGCCATTTCTATCGCATACTTTAGTGCATGAGAAGCAGTGTCTGAAAAATCCGTTGGACATAAGATTTGACGACTACGCATAATTATTTCCTCCAAACATTATTCGCTTGCTATCGCCATGATAAATACTGCGTTATGGCAAAGACTTAATACTATTATTTTATGTAATCACGAAAACGTAACGTAACGCTATTTCCTCACATTAAGGTTAGTCATTAAGCCACTCACGCGCCTCTTTTTTACGCTCAAAGAACTTAGCATCGCCAGGAGTAAACCAATCCGCAATTTTTGCCATCCAATGCTGGACGCGCCCCTCACCGACAATCGCTATCTTCTTAAACGCTTTGCCATGAGCAATGCCGACCTTTAGATCATCCCATGCGGCGCGTAACTCCCAACCATCCAGTTCAGAGATATCTGCTAGCAGATTGATTTCTGGGGCTTCAACACCTGCAATCGCAGATTCAAGCATAGGAACCATGTATTCATAATCTTCATGGGTTAGCTTACCAACAGCAACAAACGTCATGTAAAACGTGTTACCACTGCGTTCAATTCCAACTGATACACCATGTCTATCTTGACTCATTTGATGATCCTTTTTTATGAATAATGTTTGCTTTTACTTACCTCAATTCTAGAACTCTCACGATGATTAAATTTGATCTCGGTCACGATTTAAACTGATATTTGCTCTTTAAACAAAACTTCATTATCATTAGACCGACTAATCAGTCGGTCACTTTAAAGCCACCTCTGGAGCTCAGCTAATGAATTTGCATATCGATAATAAGACTGCTCAACCACTCTCACAGATGCTAATCAAACAGCGTAGCTGCTATGTAAATCAACCCGCACCAAGCTATGACGCCAGAGTTGAACATCTCAAAAGCCTTAAAGCCGCCATACTTAACTATCAAGACCAACTCGTAGAAGCCCTAAACCGCGACTACGGCAACCGCTCAATAGATGACAGCATGATCTCTGACATCATGCCTTGTATTAACAACATTAATTACAGCCTAAAACATCTTAAGAAGTGGATGAAACCTAGCTCTCGTCACGCGGGTTTATTATTAGCGCCAGCTAAAATCAAAGTTCATTACCAGCCATTAGGGGTCGTTGGTATTATCGTGCCATGGAACTTCCCCATCATGCTCTCTGTAGGGCCGCTGATAACTGCGCTGGCAGCGGGTAACCGCGCGATGATTAAATTGTCTGAGTTTACCCCTGAAACCAACCAAGTCATTAAGACTATGCTCAGCAGTATCTTTGATGACACTCACGTAGTGTGCATCGAAGGGGAAGCCGAGGTCGCGGCAGAATTTTCAGCACTACCCTTCGACCACATACTGTTTACCGGCTCAACCACTGTTGGTCGCCATGTGATGCGCGCCGCAGCTGACAACCTCACCCCGGTGACCCTTGAACTGGGTGGTAAGTCTCCGGTTATTGTTGCTGATGATATCGACATGGATATCGCCGTTGAACGTATGATCTATGGTAAATGCTTAAATGCGGGGCAAATTTGTGTCGCTCCAGATTATGTTCTAGTGCCACGTAACAAGGTGGATAGTTTTATCCAAGCTTATAAGAATAAGTTCACTCGCATGTACGGTAAGGTCAGCGACAATAAAGATTATGGCAGTGTGATCAATCAACGCCAATTCGACCGTATTATGCATGTACTCGAAGATGCTAAAGCCAAAGGCGCTACGATTATTAGCGCGAACGATGAAGCCATTAATACTGATAAGCGTAAGGTGCCAACTCAACTTATCCAAAACAGTTCAGATGATATGTTGTTGCTACAAGAAGAGATTTTTGGCCCACTATTACCCGTGATCCCATACGACAACCTAGAAGAGGCTATCGCTTATATCAATCAGCGCCCTCGCCCACTGGCCTTGTACCTGATGAGCTTTAATAAAGACACCCAGCAACGGGTTCTGGCAAACACTCACTCTGGTGGCGTCTGTATTAACGAAACCGTTTTTCACGTAGCAGCTGATGATGCACCTTTTGGTGGTATCGGCCCATCGGGTATGGGGCATTATCACGGTAAAGAAGGCTTCTTAACCCTAAGCCATGCAAAAACAGTACTTAGCCGCGGAAAATACCTCAATACAGGTAAACTGGTGCATCCGCCTTACGGTGGCATTATTCAACGCATCCTGATGAAATTTTTCTTACGTTAAGCTTTTATTTTATAGACTTACGTTTATTAAGCATAAAGCTTACAAGCTTTAACCTTGTAAGCTTTGCTCTTCACTGTTGCAGTAGGTAACCCATTTAATGAGTCGTATCGACAAGAAACAAGCCATATTGAACACAGCGCTGACGCTGTTTGTCAGCCAAGGGGTTTATGCAACGTCGACCGCTTCCATAGCCAAGCAAGCCGGCGTTGCCACTGGCACCCTATTTCATCATTTTGCTTCAAAAGAGGAGCTAATGAATCACCTGTTCCTGTCTATCAAGCAGGAGTTTGCCGATGCTATTCAGTCACAAATCACTCAAACGGGTGATTTGAAATCCGATACTCAGCACCTGTGGCAAGTTGCCATAAATTGGGCGATGAACAACCCATTAAAACAAGAGTTTTTCCAGCAATACTCTATGTCTCCGTCGATTTCATCAGAGGTTAGACTGCAGGCCATGCACAGTATTTTGGGCTTTATGGGTGAGCTCATTGAGCAGGGGCAAAAAATAGGTGTGCTAGCACATTATCCACTACCCTTGATGTTAGAGAGTTGCCATGGCCAATATATTGCTGCCACGCGCTACTTTCTAGATAATCCACAAGCATGGCAAGACGGGCCACATAAGCAGGCAAGCTTTGCAATGTTTTGGAATGCGATGAAAGCCTAAGGGCTGTTATTCTTGCAAGCTTAATTCTTGTTCGAATTTAATCGTTTTAGTGCAAGGCTTAAGCGTTAGGTAGCCACAAGCTCACACATAAGCCTTTATCGTCACGATTATGTAGGCTTATTCGTCCATCATGGGCTTCAATAATTTCTCTACATAATGGCAGCCCTAACCCCGTGCCAGACTGCTTGGTTGAGTAAAAAGGCAGCAATGCTTGCCTTAATACATCAGCCGACATCCCCGAGCCAGCATCCTTAACTTCGATGCATAACTCTTGATTGGGATCGGATGCGCTCGACTCTTTGATCTCTAGGGTAATCTTATCAATATCAGAACCCGACTCATGGGCATTTTTAAGCAGGTTTAGTAGTACCTGCTCCATCTGGATCAGGTCAACATTAACGGGTCTTTTAGGAAATTCACCGTGTAACTCAAACTGGTAATGCTGCTTAAGTTGCTCAGTTAAAGTGTGCCAATCGACGCATGTTTTGTTCGGTAATGATAATTTAGCAAATCGAGCGTAGTTAAATATAAACTGGCTCAGGTGGCTGGTTCTATCTTCAATGGTATCGAAGATCAGCTTTAACTTAGGGTCGTTGAGATCTTTGGTGATCATACGGCCAGAGTTGACCATAGAAGCAATGGGAGCAACCGAATTATTCAACTCATGACTGATAATACGGATCACTTTTTTCCATACCGCCACTTCTTGGCGATTAAGCTCTCGGGTCATCTGCTTTAATAGTATTAAGTGATGAAACTGACCGTTAAGCAAAAACTGTCCACGAGATAGGTGCCATGTCTCAACATCACTATTTTCAGTGTCACTACTCAGTGAAAACAACCCATCTTTCGGATTGTTTAGCGCGCTAACGAGTTCCTGAGAGGCCCCTTGTAACAAACTCTCTAAGCTCATCCCTTCGATATGTAAACCATTATGAAACAAGTGCCTTGCCGCATCATTTGCGTAAATAATCCGCTGTTGGTCATCGAGCAGTAACATCACATTAGGCGAGCTTTGTATGACCTTATCGAGTAGCAGTTCACGTTGATAGATATACTGCCGCTCTTTACGCAATGTCTGAGCAGACTCATTAAACAGGCTTGATAATGCCTTTAATTGACGATCACCACTCACCGGAATGCTCACGCTGAAGTCGTTATCTTTAAAGTTAAGTAAGCCAACTTCAAGTGCCATTAAGCTTGTTGCCAGACTACGAGTACCGATATAACTTATCGCCACCGTCAACAATATCGCTAAAGTAAATAACAACATATACAGCCAAGAGTCTGCCGCAATCGCCTGCTGTACCTCAGTTGATGCAAACCATAGTAAGCCAGTAAATGCCAACAACAGCCCCGCAGCGCACGCTAATACGGCACTGCCTATCAGCTTCCCCCTTAATGACACTGTGATAAATTAACTCCTAATTGTTGTTCATGATGTTCGCTGGTTATTTGCCGGCGCTATTTATCAATCTGGTATTTTTGCATACGTCGGTACAAGGCTTGACGGCTTAACCCTAAAGACTTAGCCACCCTTGCAATAACGCCATTGTGTTGCTCAAGTGCAGCCTCGATACCAGCTTTCTCATCTATAACTTGTGTTGTTGCAGATGCGCTGGTATTAGCTTGTTCGGTTATCTGGCTGTAATGATGGATCTGGCTTTGGCTATCGCTTTGACTGCTAGTGCTCATGTTAGCCTTACTGTGGCTGTGGCTTAGCGATTGTGCGTCACAATCAATTGGTTTAGTCTGTCCTAATGCACTCTCTACACCAAAATCTGCTACAGACAATTGAGCACATTTAGCTAAGATTACGGCTCGCTTACAGGCATTTTCAAGTTCACGTACATTTCCCGGCCAATGATGAGCCTGCAACACTTGCTGTGTTTGTCGCGACAAGCTGAAATCGGCACCAACAAAATGTTTAACCAATGGCAGCACATCATCTTTTCGGTCATTAAGTGCAGGCAGCGCTAACTCAATCACATTGAGGCGATAGAACAGATCTTCTCGAAAGCGCCCCGCTTGAATATCCTCAACCAAATCAGCATTAGTCGCACTTATCACCCGCACATTCACTTTACGAGTCTGATGGCTGCCTAGGCGCTCAAACTCACCGGTTTGCAGCACCCGCAGTAATTTAACTTGGCCAGAAAGTGGCAAGTTACCTATTTCATCTAAAAACAAGGTGCCACCGTCTGCCGCTTCAAAGCGACCAATCCTTGCTTTTATTGCCCCAGTAAACGCCCCCGCCTCAGCGCCAAACAGCTCGGCTTCAAGTAGATCCATTGGCAGCGCACCAATATTGACCTTAATAAACGGCTTATGCTTTAAAGGAGAATTAGCATGAATAATATCGGCAAGCTTGTCTTTACCTGCGCCATTAGGGCCGGTGATTAATACTGACACATCGGATTTAGCTATCTGTAGTGCCAAATCAACACAACGCTGCATCGCACCACTATTAAAAATAATGCCGCATAAATCGGCATCTTTAATCGCGACCATACGTTGATTTTCAACACGGCTTAGCTGCGCATTTTCTTTAGACAATCGATGCAATGAAATAAGGTTATTAATACTGGTTAATAGCTTCGCATCATCCCAAGGTTTACCCATGTAATCAGCCGAGCCTTCTTTGACTAGCTCGACAGCGAGTTCAAGTTGGGTCCAAGCGGTCAGTAATATAATGGGAAGCTCAGGCTGCAGTTGCCTAAAAGCATAAAATAGACTCTTGCCCTCCTCACCAGAGGTCGTGTCTTGAGTGAAGTTCATGTCTTGCACAACTAGCACGACATCGTGCAACTGCACTAATTCAAGTGCGACTTCAGGTGATAAGCAGGTCAGCGTTCGATAACCGTTAAGCTCTAACATTAAAGACAGCGCATTACACACGGCTTGGTTATCGTCGACAATTAGGATGGTATCCATAAACTCTTTATTATTTATTCTTTTAGAGGGCTAGCTATAAAACTAACTGAAAGCCAAACAGAGTTAAAGCAAAGCTCACATTTGGCTAACAATTAGTTAGCATTTCTTGGTGTTAGCAGTAGTGGATTACACGCTTCGCGTCGCAATCGCAGGGGAAATCTTTGCGGCTTTTTGAGCCGGTAAGATCACTGCAATGGTGGTCAACACAAGCAGACCCGCCACTGTCACTATCGGATAAATAAGCTCTAGCTTAGGTAAACTATAAAGGCTCATTAACTGCTGACCGAGCTGCACCGCAATTAAGCCGCCAATCAGTCCCCCCGCGAGACACAATAGATAGTTCTCTACTAAGAAGAAGCTGATAATATCTCGCTTTTTAGCCCCTAATGCTCGTCTTGTACCAATCTGCTTAGTACGGCGCTCAATATTAAACATCACCATGCCAGCGAGTCCTAAAGAGGTGATAAGCAGCAGTAATACCACCATCATTGACAGTACCGTGGCCATCAATTCATGGTTGCGATACACCTTCTCTCGGTGCTCACTAATTAACGTAAACCCTCGCACCACTCGATTAGGATGCTCTTTATGTAATGCGGCCGGGATCGTTTCTTTGAGTCTGACTAACGTGCCCTCTTCGGCTCTAACCAGAAACTTAGTAAACGATGAAGCGAGCTCCACATTAACAATCACACTGTTATTAAAGTTTGAGTGGTTTACCCAGGCTCCTTGCAGACGCTCAACAACACCAATCACCGTCATCGGGCTTTCCCCTACATTCCCGCGGTACATCACCTGCCCAAGTGCTGACTCATCTCCCCAAGATTTTTTCGCAAACTCAGCCGACACTATCGCCAAATTGCCTAGCTCAGGGCCACCACTTCTTACCTCATCAGGGTAAAAGTTACGCCCTTCGATAAGCTTAATGCCAAGGGTTTCGAGCATATGCTCATCACCATAATAGATAGCCGCACTGGGCGTGTCTTTACGGTTCTCTTCGCTGCTGCCTAGCGAAAAACTCGATGACCAGCCGCCGCCACTAAGTGGCGTCATGCTGGTAGACGTCGCTGATTTTACGCCATCTAATTGACGAATAATCTCGATATCGCGAGGGTTTTGTTTAAGCGGCTCGATACTCGAATCGAAATTATAAATACTGAAATCGAATACTTCAGACTCGGCAATCCCTGACTCACGGCTCATCAAGCCAATACGCTCACTAATAATAAAACTGGCATTGGCCACTATCGCAACCGATAACACAATCTGAATAAGCAGTAATAAAGGCCCGCTTTTATTACGCATCAACATGCTTAATATGGGTTTAATTTGCAACATCGTAAGCTCCTTTCTCACTCTGTAAATCATTGACTCTTTAAGTAGACACTTGGGTTGGTGCTGCAGATGCGCCACGCGGGATAAATCCCGGCTACAATGGTAGCGCTCACAGCAATAGTCGGCGCAATAAACCACATGCTTTGATCCAGCTGAGCCAGCGATGCCTCAAGCTCAAACTTAGATGATAAGAAATGCAGTGCAGTCCAAGCCCAAAGTAGCCCTAAGGCGCCACCACAAAAACCAATTAAGCCCACTTCGACTATGTGTTGAGAGAAGATCTGCATACGACTGGCACCAATGGCACGTCTCACCCCAACTTCAGGGGCACGCTTTAAAAACTTAGCCAGTAACAGCCCAAGCATATTGACCAAACAGACAATCAAAAACAGTGCACTTAACCCCACCAAAATCTTATTATCTTCTGGAACCACCTTGTTGACGTTCAGCCAAGTTTCAACATCAGAGATCTCACCTCTGGCATCGGGGCGCTCAAAACGGCCGAGCTGCTTTTGCTGCTCAACATAGGCAGACAGCCACTGCAGATACTCTTGCTGCAATGCGGGAGTATCAAGCTCTACCCAGTACTGCAGCCAGTGCATTTCTGAATTAAGCCTATCGCTATAACTCTGGATATTTTCATGACGCCAGCTGTTGTTATTCCCCCAGCTTTCAAACTCTTCAATAGGCGCTAAAGAAAACGGCACATAGATCTGCTCAGAATCATTAAAGGCGCCATTATTAATATCGTAATACTTTGGATTTGGGTTCCAGTTTTCAATCACCCCCACCACTTGATATGGCTTACGATTGAGTAGTAAAGTTTTACCAACACTGTTTCCCCCACCGAAGGCTTTTTGATTAACCTCTTGGTTAATGACCACCTTGTAGCCACCTTCACTATCGACCTGCTTATCCCACACACCGCCATAAATAAATGGCACATCAAACAGTTCAAAGAAATCACCGTCGGTTACGCGAACCCCTTCAAGCATCGGCGAGAAATTCTCATCATCAGTCTGCACTGCAAGACCGGTGCGAAACATCGCGGCTTGGCGAACCGGTACCCCACTTTCTCTTAAGTTGAAGCCATCTTGATAGGTGATTTGCTCGTTGATCTCTTCCCAAGTATCAATATTTTGACTCATCAAACGCACCGAAAACAGCTGTGATGAACGCTCGCCAGCCGGATTAACTGAGGCCATTTTATAGATATTCAACGTAGTGATAGTGATACCAATACCAATAGAGATGGCGAGGACCATCAGCAAAGATAAAAATGGCGTCTTCTTGATACTGCGCCAAGCTAAATCAAGGTAATAAAAAAACATCATGCTCTCCTTAGCCGTTGATTAAGCAACCGATGCCGCATCGGCGATAGACTGTACTTTTTGATCAGACGAACCAGCTTGATACATAGTGAAATCGCACACTTGTCCGTCGACAATCTGAATATTACGTTGCGCTCGACGCGCAAGCTCAGCATCGTGAGTCACCATGATAATAGTGGTACCCGCCTTATTAATATCTTCTAGCAGCTCCATCACTTGGCGGGCCATTAGGCTGTCTAAGTTACCCGTTGGCTCATCCGCTAACAGAAAGCGCGGCTCGCCTGCCAAGGCTCTAGCTATCGCCACTCGCTGCTGCTGACCACCTGAAAGTTGTGTTGGTAGGTGCTTCATTCGCGCTGCTAGCCCGACTTGTTCAAGCGCACGTTCCACACGAATTTTACGTTCTTTGGCGTTAAAACCACGGTAACGCAGTGGCACCTCAACATTCTCGGCGAGGTTTAGATCAGAGATAAGATTAAATCCCTGAAAGATAAAGCCGATTTTCTCATTACGGATAGCCGCACTCTTGTTATCACTTAAATTTGAGATATTCACCCCATCGAGAAAATAGTCACCATGGGTAAAGCCTTCGAGTAAGCCGGCAATGTTCAAAAAAGTGGTTTTTCCTGAACCCGACGGTCCCGTGACCGCAACAAATTCGCCCTCATTAACCTCTAAGTTAAAGTCTCGTAGTGCGTGAGTTTCAACTAAATCCGTTTTAAATACTTTGCTAATCTTGTTCATCGATAACATGGTTATATTCCTTTAATTCTGTTTATCAAATCTATCTGAAATCTGTTCAAACCTACTGAGTCAGCCCTGTAATGATACTTTCGAGCACCCTCGTCACTATCTGCTGCACAAACTCCGTATCACCGACGGTTACATCTACTGTGACATCTGATACGTCGCTTAAATTCAATGGGTTATCACAGCCAATTTCAATCAAATTCAAACCAATAAACATCCAGTCACCCGCTCTATCCGTAGAGACTTGTACCGCGACGACCAGTAACATTAATACCGCTGCGGTAATGGCTTGCTGCAGATTCATTTGCTTAACTCTGTTCACTATTGTGTTTATTACCTGATTCATTGCCTGCTTCCTTATTCGACTAGCGGACCAATACTTGCGCGGCTTGATTAAACGGCTCAACGCTTGAGGTCACCCAAATATCGCCAACCTGCCCGCCTTGAATCACTTCAATATGACTCATGCTACGTGCACCCAATTGGATCGGGGTTTGCTCCGCTATATCATCATGCATCACATACACTTGCTGCCCGCCACCGCTATTAACAAACGCTCCGCGCTTGACCATCAATACATCAGGACGATGCTCAAGTAGCACTCTTGCTGATAAACGTTGGTTTTGACGCAATTGTAAATTATCGTTTTGCTCAAATCGTACTCTTGCCGTCACCTCACGGTTACGCACTTCAGGAGAGATAGAAGACAGCTCGCCCATTACCGTCACAGAGCCAAAGCTCAGCTCGACTGCCATACCTATCCCCAGTTCGTCGGCATAAGACTCTGGCACGGCTAATTCGGCTTCAAAGGCACTTAAATCAACGACAGTAAGAATGGGTTGGCTCTGACCAATACGCGCTTTTTGCTCTGTCAGCCAGTTACCAATAATGCCGCCAACGGGCGCTGTGATATCAAGCGCTACAACTTGACGTTCAAGCTCCTTAACCACCAAAGCTTGACGGTCCACCTCTAGTGACGTGTTCTTAAGCTCGAAAGTTAAGGTGTCTTTCATTAACTGCGCTTCTTGACCCGCATGAGCAAACAGCAGCTTGGCCTTATGCAGATCATCTTTACTCTTTTCAAAATCGATTCTACTGATCAACTTTGACTCAATTAGCTGGTCGCCACGGCGGCTTTCGCGATCAGCAGCCGCTAAATCTACCTTGGCCATATCCAGCGTTTGCTGCGCTTTTAGTTGTTGACGACGAGCCTCTAGACGAGCGCGCTCTAGTGAGCTTTGCATTCCCTCAAGTACAGCTTGCTGCTGCTTTAAACTGTTAGTGAGTCTATGGCTCTCAATAGTTGCGACTACCTCACCTTGAACAACCTTGTCACCGGGCTTGGCGATTAACGTCACTGAACCTTGCTCAGGGCTATACAGAACAGGAGCATTAGCAGCAACAATCTTGCCCGTGGTAGGAATATCACGAACCAGAGTGCCACGTTCCAATGTAGCAAAACGCAGTTCAGAGCGTTTAATCGATGTAGCAACTGAGTCGCTACCCATGCTCGACCAAACCAGACCTGAAACAAGTAATGCCGCAATACCAAACATCAACGGACGCTTAAATTTACTGGCCTTGCTTGGCTGCTTAATCGTGTCTTGTCCGCTGGTATCCTGAATCATCTGCTTTCCCTAAAGTGTCCGTTCTAAGCATTCATCGCTTTCGATAGGTCTATTAATACAATCTGCGTGCCATAAACAATAAAGCACTAATAAACATAATCTTAATCTATTTTCAGATGCAAATAGCCGCACAAGTGTCCGCGGACACAGATTAAAAGTGTCCGCTTTGCAGAATGAGATGTCCGATACGAGGAAAGTGTCCGAAATGGGTAAAGCTGAGACGGTATAAGTAAAGATGAAGCAAGCTAAGACGCTAAAGAGTAGGAAAGTGCTGAGTCGGTTAACAGCCAAATAGAGCAAAGACGAGCGGTCATAGATGTAATAGCTCTGACCTGACGAACAAGCTACAGCCGTACCGTCTCAGCTTAAAAATAAGGACCTAGCTCCTAGGACGCTTCGCTACGAGGACGGGCTTCGCCCTACTAGGAAAAGCTCAAGCCCGACCTACAACAAACACTGCTTTTCTTGCTCTTCCTAGGACCTGGTACCTTTCTTTGCCTATTCGTAAGCGGAGCGTTCTGTAGTGACGCAGGCACGTTCACTAAGCCGTAGGCCGTTCGGCTCTTACCGTCTTAGCTCTTCCTACGACCTGCTTTTCCTAGGGCCTAGAACCTTCTTTTAAACCGCCTGCCAAAACACGGTGAACGAGGCAAAAACAGCGACAAACCAAGATAACGATCGCAGTGTACCTTTATCCATAAGGTACAAAACTTGATAAGTTATACGTGCGATGACATGCACGATAGCCGCGGTTTCAGCGATAGTATTCACTTTATCCGTGGCGATCACCGCCAGTACGGCTAATCCAAAAATCAGTAGAGATTCAAAGGCATTTTGATGCCCTGCAACCGCTCTAGCGCCAAAACCTGTGAGTTTAGATTGTTGTTCGCGCGGGTGACTATTGTCGTACCCCCCCAGTTTAGCCATTGCCACCGCAACAGGACCTTTTGCGGCATAAGGTAGCAACATCGCGATAAATAGGCAGATGAGTAGAGTTGTCATGGTGAATTCCTTTCTTATTGTTGTAGTTAGCCGTTAACGAGCAGCACCCTTTTACAGCTATATTGAATCAGCACTAAAACATAAAATGGGTCGGCTGGTAAAGTTTGATAAAGACAAAGGTTGAGGCAGAGGTAAAGACAGGAACAGCACAGCTAGCAGATATCTAGCTGTGCTAACAACATGTAGGCTTAGATGATTATTTTGCTACGACCTTTTTCATCTGTACCCCAATGAAGATAAAACTGATCCCTTCAAAGATGAAAGAGACACCAATGAAAATCCCTAAAATAGATAGTGAAAATTCAGGGTTGTTCATTAAAGTAAAAAAGTAAACCGCAATAGCAGTTGATAGCAATCCACTGAACACTATCCAGCGCCATCCATCTAGGTTGTTACGGCTGTTGAAGCCAAAAAACATCCTAGTCACCCCGTTAAACAGCATAATAGTGATCATCATTACTGTAATGGTAAATAGGCCTACAAAAGGCTCAGCGAGAATAAGTATGCCGCCTATAAGATAAAACAGTGCGCTAATGACATACCAAAACTTGGCTTTCCATGTTGGAAAACTCAAGGTGTGGTAAAGCTGAACCAGACCAATAACCAAAAAGATTGCGCCAATTATCGTGGTAATCGTCATTCCTGCAGCAACGGGTAGGCTTATAGCAAAAAAGCCGGCAAGGGTAACAACCACGCCAACAATGACAAACCATTTCCAGCCTTTAGTTAGCATGGTATTTACTGGGTTTTCCATATTATATCCTTTAACAATCAAGTAATTAATTTGCATTTAAACGTTGAGTATTCAAGGGTTAGCGTTAACTGTGCAACCCCAGTTGAAATAGCCTACTCAATAACCAATGCAATAATGTGAATTGGCGATACAACCTCTAGTATCGGTCATCAATAAAAATATGACTAGCTGTAAGGTGATTTTTCTTGGTGTAATCTAGTACTTAGTGAGTTTTGATAGGTTTTAACTCGGGATATGCACCCAATCTAAGTGATATACGCCTAGCTAAGTTAATATGGTAGAGTTCGACATTAAAAATAAATGAGACCGACATCACAAATAACCGAATAACATGACTTTGATTGACAACTATAACCTTATATTTCTTATAGCAATATAAGGTTGAGGATGACTTTACGGCCTGCGGCAAGCCTAAATCGAATAGGCTTGCAAATTGAGTTACTGATTTTTAACGGGCGTTATCTAACGCAACACATAGGGCTTCTACGCCAAGTAGCGCTCTTGGTGCAGCGCGGTGCAAAAGGTCGGCGTTGAGCTGATAGATGTGCTTATTCTTAACGGCTGGGATCTCAGCCCACGCATTCCAGTCCACGCCGATGATATTGCCTTCATCTTGGCTTTGCAGGATAACCTCAGGCTGTTTTAGCACTACGGTTTCTAGACTGACTTGTGGGTAGTCGTTGGCTGCATCGACAAATACATTTTTGCCATGGCAGACACTGATGATCTGTTGGATCCAGCTGTTTTTGGCGACAGTCATCAGTGGAGTCGACCATAACTGATAAAAAACACTGACCTCAGATTTAGCACTGTTTTCACTGCGTAGCAGACTAAGTTGCTGGCGATAATCAGCAGCCACCTTTGCAGCTTTTGCTTGATGCCCCGTTAGCTCTCCAAGAGAGACAAGCTCGTCGGCCACCGCTTCGAGTGTACTCGGGTTGCTATCAAACACCTGAAAGCCCAACTCTTTGATACGCGTTATATCTTCAGCCTTATTGCCACTGCCCCATACCACCACCAAGTCGGGCTCTAGCTCCAACAGCCGCTCAATTTGAATACCGTAATAGCCGCCAATACGCGGAATTTGCAGCGCAGCATTAGGAAAATCCGCATGCTCAGTTGTCGCCACAATAGACTCCCCAGCCCCAATGGCATACAGCATTTCAACCGAATGTGGCGACAGCGCGACAATACGTTTAGCGGGCGCTGCGATATCTGCAAACACAAAAGCCGACGGTAAGGCGCAAGCCGTCAGCAACATAAATAATCTGGTAATTTTGTTCATTAAAATCCTTTTTAGTTCTAATTTCGGCATGTTCCTCTCACTTTCCTAGAGCGTTCGCAAGCTCACTTCGAGAACGCTTCGCGGCTAGAGCGAACTTCGTCCCGCTATAACACCAACAGAATAAAGATCCAGCCCCCGACCATACGACTCACTCTAAGAGCCGGTTGATTGAGTAAGCTCGCTTCTAAACTCTACCCGCACCAACAATAACGCCACAACAAAGAAAGCGAAGAAAGTAATTTCAAACGGTTGCAGCCGTAACAAAGCTAATCGTGATATTTCACAGCATTCGAAGTTGTGGCTAAGCCGTCAAGCTTTCTCAGCCTATGAGCATACGCACTTTTCACCCAAAAACCGCTGAAGGCTCAAGTGATTGGGTGAGAAAGCGCAGACAATAACGCTACAGAAGCTAGCAGGAAGAAATTTAGTAGTCGAAGCCGGGCTGGGCTTTAATACCATTATCAAACGCATGCTTTATGGGTTGCACCTCGCTAACGGTATCAGCCAGCTCGATTATCGCGCGGTGACACGCTCTGCCTGTTACTATCACATGTTGCATTGGCGGACGGTTCTTCAGCGCCTCAAGCACTCGCTCAACTTCTAGATAGTGATAACTGATCATATAAGTTAGCTCATCGAGCATCACAAGATCGATCGTTGGATCGTTAAGTAATTGCTCAGTGGCTTCCCATGCTTTAACCGCTGCTGCGGTGTCTTTTTCTCTGTCTTGAGTTTCCCAGGTAAAACCGGTCCCCATCACATGAAAATCGACGCCTGCACCTTCGAGCAAGGTACGTTCACCACAATCCCAGTTACCTTTAATAAACTGCACTACGGCAGCTTTCTTACCATGACCGACTGCGCGAGCGACAGTGCCAAAACCTGAAGTGGATTTGCCTTTGCCATTACCGGTTAGCACTAACAGAATGCCTTTCTCTTCTTGGGCACGCGCGATCTTGGCATCCACGCCTTCTTTGATCCGTTGTTGACGCGCTTTATGACGCTTTGCCTTGTTCTCGACGGCGGTTACGTTTTCGGCTTCATTTTCATTTGCACTATTTTCATTGGCACTATTATTAACGTTAGCGTCTGTCATGTTACGTCCCTATTTTGACTTAATTTGGCTGCATCCCAGTACTGGCGAGGATTTCAGCAAATGAATTATGATGAATGCTCATAAGAATTTAATTGTTTAGTAAGCACTCAACTATCGTTTGACTTTTACACAAATCTACTATTTTTTAGTCAAGCACAGCTATTTTTCACTCTACTGCCTGCCAGATCTGATTAAGCCGACCGAGATCTAAATGCTGCTCTAACACATCTGCGAGCCGCTCTAGTTGCTGTTCACGCACTTTATTCACATCGATGACCTCTGCCTGCTCCATACCCGCCCATTTAAGGAGCAACTGACACGCCTGTGGCGAATCAAATAATCCGTGCAGATAAGTCCCCATAATTTGGCCATCACTGGATAACATGCCCTCGGCATGGCTCACGCACTTGTTTGCTTCTGTTTGATCAACAGAGGATTCCTCTGTTTTTGGCATGAGTGCTAGCGGCTGAGTTAATGGCAGTAGCGATCGTGAGCGGCCACAATGAATTTCATAGCCCTGTACCCTAGCCGTTTCACCGAGCAAAGATAAACTCCCCTCAACTTGCTGCAATACTTTGTTGGCTGTCAGCTCAGTGACTAATGGCAATAAACCTAAGCCCTCGCTGCAGCCCGCATTATCTTCGATCCCTGCAGGATCGTCGATCGCCTGCCCTAAGATCTGGTAACCACCGCAGATCCCTAACACCTTGCCACCATAGCGTAAGTGTTTATCTATCGCTGTGTCCCAACCCTGCTCACGGATAAACTCAAGATCGGCGCGCACGTTTTTACTGCCCGGAATAATGATTAAATCCGCAGCTGGGAGTGATTGCAGGCTGTTATGTCTGCTCGCTTCAGCTTGGGTCTGCAACGACACATAGTTGAAATCGATTTGTGGATTAAGTCTTAACGGATCAAAGTCGGTGTGGTTACTAATGCGCGGTAATACTAAGACTAATACTTTAAGCTTAGTTTCGCAGCTCTTTACGGGCGCAGCAATGAGTGCATCTTCGGCGTCGAGGTGCAGGTCGTGTAAGTAGGGTAAGACCCCAAGCACAGGTTTGTTAGTGTAGCTTTCTAACCAGTCTAGGCCGTCTTGCAACAGGCTAACATCACCACGAAAACGGTTAATGACAAAACCTTTAACTCGCGCCTGCTCTGACTCACTGAGTAAAGCTAAAGTGCCCACCAAATGGGCAAATACGCCGCCTTTATCGATATCGGCGATGATAATGACTGGGCAGTCGACCTCTTCCGCAAAGCCCATATTAGCAATATCGCCTTCACGCAGATTGATCTCTGCAGGGCTGCCCGCTCCTTCTACCAATAGCATGTCGTATTGAGATGTTAAACGCTGATAAGACTCAAGCACTGCCGCCATGGCCTTAACTCGATAACCCTCGGCATTTTTACCAAAGTAATCTTCAGCTTCCATCTGCATCAAGGCTTTACCGTGCACGATGACTTGCGAGCCAGTATCTGAACTGGGTTTTAATAAAATAGGATTAAAGTCAATTTGCGGTTCAAGCAGACAAGCCACAGCTTGTAGTGCCTGCGCACGACCAATCTCACCACCATCTATTGTGACCGCGCTATTAAGTGCCATGTTTTGCGGCTTAAACGGCGCAACCTTCACACCTTGTCTAACAAACATTCTACACAGGCCGGCCACTAAAGTGCTCTTACCTGCATCGGATGTGGTGCCTTGTATCATCAGCACTTTGGCTTTATTTTTATCTAACTGTGTCTTATCTAACTGAGTCTTATCTAGCTCAGCCTTATATAACTCAGTGTTATTTATTGTTGCCATGAGATTGTTTTTTAACCTTTCAAATTAAGCGGTAAGCCTGCTGTCACCAAAGTCACCTTGTCTGCAACCGCAGCAATATCTTGATGCAGCCAGCCCGCTTCATCCACAAAACGGCGGTTGATTTCGCCGAGCGGCACGATGCCGCAACCGACCTCATTACTGACCAAAATCACGCTGCCTGGCAGCATAGTCAAAGTGTGCAAAAATTCCGCCTTCACCTGTAGCCAGTCGTCCCTAGGCTTTAATAAATGATTGGTCAACCATAAGGTTAAACAGTCCACTAAGATGATGCTATTTTCAGATGCATGCTCCTTTAAGCCAGCACTTAACTTGAGGGGACATTCGATAGTGCGCCATGGAATGGTATCTGACTCACGCTGAGTTTGATGATGAGAAATACGCTCATCCATTTCAGTGTCTAACGCCTGCGCCGTTGCAAAGTACAAGCAATCTATTGCCTGCTGTTTCTTACTCTGCTCGGCTAAAAATTGTTTTACTTGCGACTCAGCAAAGCCACTTTTACCACTACGGGCGCCGCCTAATACCAGATGGATCACCAGCTAACTCCTAAGATGAGTAACAATAGATAACAAGCCAGTTCACTACCTTGCTGCGCTGCGCCTAAGGTGTCGCCGGTATAGCCGCCGATCTGCTTTCTGAACAGTTTTACAAAGCCAAATCGCACCAGAAAAAGCCCCACGATTAAAATGAGCGCAGGAAAAACACCGACTAACAACAGTGCCAATACGCCAGTTGCTAACAATATCGATAACTCATTAATGCCTTGCTGCTGGGCTAGCGGCTTGCTCTTACTGGTGTCAGAGTCACTGACATATTGCTCAGAAAAGATAAAACTGGCGGCCACAATGCGGCTTAGACAATGCCCGACTATCAATGCCAAACTGACACTGCGGGGGTCAAACAGCGCAAGCTCTGTCAGCAGTTGCCATTTAAGCAATAATGCTAACACCAAAGCCAACGCGCCATAACTCCCCAGACGTGAGTCTTTCATGATGTTAAGTTTGGCCTCTACCGTCCAGCCACCACCTAGGCCATCAGCCGTATCGGCAAGACCATCTTCATGAAAGCCCCCTGTCACTATCACGCTGGTTATCATGGCAAACACAATCGCAACAGATGGCGATACCCAGTGCAGCATTAAGCTATAAACCAGCGCACTAATTACGCCCACCAGCAGACCTACCAAGCCGAAGTATCGACTGGCTTTATTTAGCTTATCTGCGTCAACCTCAATCCATTTCGGCATCGGAATACGCGTAAAAAAGCCCATCGCGATAAAAAATAGATTCAGTTGTTTTTGCCAAGCTTGCATGTAAATCTCCGATTTCAGGTCCTAGGTCCTAGGTCCTAGGTCCTACAAAAGAGGCTAACTGTAACGCCCTAGTACCTAGATTTTTCTTTTCCTAGAACCTAGCCCCTTCTTTTCTAAAAACTAAATCTCTATGCCGGCATCTTCAAAGCTGGCCATTTCGTTATAGAAGTTGGTCGCCGCTTGAATAAGCGGTAACGCTAATGCCGCGCCCGTTCCTTCACCGAGCTTCATGCCGAGCTTCAATAGAGGCTTAGCTTGCAGAAACTCCAGCATTAAAAAGTGACCCTTCTCATCTGACTGATGGGCAAAAATCATGTAGTCACGCACGTTGGGATTAATCTTTACCGCAACGAGCGCCGCAGCACTGGCAATAAAACCGTCAACAACAATGAGCATATTACGCTCTGCTGCAGCCAGCATTGCACCTGTCATCTGCACAATTTCAAAGCCGCCGAGACAAGCCAGTACCTGCATAGGCTCGTCAAGCTCACTGTGGTGCACAAGCAGTGCTTGCTCGACTAACATCTTCTTACGCTTAAAGGTCGCCGCGTCGATCCCTGTACCTCGGCCGACACAATCTTCAGCCTTCATGCCTGTTAGTGCCGCCATAATCGCAGCAGCAGACGAGGTATTACCTATGCCCATCTCACCAAGCGCTATCAAATTACAACCATTTTGATGGTGGAACTCGACTCGCTCTGTCGCCATCTTAAAGCCTTGTTTTACCGCACCGAGAGTCATCGCCGCGCGCTTATGAATAGGCCCTGTACCTGAACCTAAACGTTGGTTAATCACACCCTCTAGGTTTTCAATCGGCTTTAAGATCCCGCAGTCAATCACCTCTAAGTCAAAACCCACTTGACGAGTAAACACGTTAATTGCTGCGCCACCTTTGATAAAGTTAATCACCATCTGCGTGGTGACTTCACTTGGTGCAATTGATACGCCAGAATCAGCAATGCCGTGATCTGCGGCAAACACCATCATCTTTGGATTGCAGATCTGCGGCTTGTCTTTACCTAATACGTGGGCAATCTGTAACGCTAAGGTTTCTAAATCTCCCAAGGCGCCAAGGGGCTTAGTTTTAGTATCTATTTTTTGCTGAATCTCAGCATCGAACTCAGTATTTATTGGTTTTATATCAAACATGTATAGTCCCCTAGACCACTCAACTTAGGTGCTTACTCAACATTAATTGTTAAATACGTTTGGCACGACGGCCGCCTAAAATAAACAAAAAGAAAATACTGCCCATCACCGAGGTAATAATCCCCACTGGCAGCTCTTGATAACTCAATAAGGTTCGCGCTAATACATCGACCCAAACCATAAATAATCCGCCGACGAGTGCCGTTAATAGCAATGGGAATCGCCCAGGGAAAAGCAAGCGCACCGTATGTGGCACCATCAAGCCTATAAAGCCGATGCCACCGCAATTAGCGACTAATATAGCTGTGATAAGTGAGCAGATAAGCAGCATAGATAAACGCAAACGAGCGACGTTAATTCCTAGGGTATGGGCGGTTTCATCACCGGCGCGCATCGCCACTATTTGGCGCTTATTCAGTAAGATAATTAGCAGAGATAGCAATACCACCGAAGCTGGTAGCCACAAGCCTTGCCAGCTGGCTTTAGCAAAGCTGCCTAAGGTCCAAAACAGTACCGATGCAGCAGCTTGTGGACTGGAAAAGTACAACATCAAACTGGCGAGTGCGCCAAACATAAACGAGGTTGCCACGCCAGAAAGCAACATGCGCTCAACCTGGGTGCTTAGGTTACGGCCACATAAGCTCAATACCAGCAATACCGATAAGCTGGCACCGATAAATGCGCCAACCGGCAGACTGAGCCAAAGCATGCTTTGGCTAAAGAGGGTTAACGCCACTACAGCGCCAAAAGAGGCGCCCGATGAGATCCCAAATAGATAAGGATCTGCCAGCGGATTTCGCGTCACAGTTTGCAGCACACTGCCCGCTATCGACAGTCCAGCCCCAGCAATAAATGCTAATAAGACTCGCGGTAAACGTAGCTCCCAAATAATGCGCTCTTTTACGCCAACAGGATCGCCGATACTAAACAGCTTGTGGCTAAACACATTTAGCACATCTAAGGTACTAATACTGGCAGCACCAAAACTGGTGGCAGCAAATGGGGTGATTAGCGCCACCAAAGTGAGTATAAGCAGAACGAGATGCTCAGTTCGGCGACGACAATTAATGGCTAACGGCAGACTCGCGATTGAGGCCTTACTCACCTTAAACATCTGTACCTCTCGCTTTTATTTGAACGAAAGCTTCAGCTTGAACTGACGCCTTTATATCCGCGGCGGTTTTCTCACCACTTGCCGACACGCCCTCGTAACCATAGAAATAACAGATAAGCGGATTACCATGCTGAGGATGAGGCTTGATTTCACAGCACACATCAAACACTTCAGCGATGCGCTGCTCAGTGAGTACCATCTTAGGTGAACCATTGGCTATAGCACGGCCCTTATCAAGCAGGAGGAGTTCATCACACAGTGCACTGGCAAGGTTAAGATCATGAATAGAGGTGATAACGGTGATATTGAGACTGCGCAGTAGCTCTAAGGTTTGGATCTGATAACGAATATCTAAGTGATTTGTCGGCTCATCGAGAATAAGTAGTTTAGGGCGCTGCGCAATGGCGCGAGCAATCAAGGCACGCTGCTTTTCACCGCCCGATAAGCTCTCATAGGCTTGATTGGCTTTATCTTCAAGACCTACTTTTTCAAGTGCTTGTGCGATCACAACGCGATCGCTGCGGCTAGTAAAATCAAAGGCACTTTTATGAGGCGTTAAACCTAGGCCGATAAGTTGCGCAGTGGTCATCTCGAAATGATGGGGGGTGTCTTGCAGTACCACGGCGATTTGCTGGGCAAAAGCTTTAGCCGATAGCGCGCTAATATCTTGCCCAAACAAGTTAATACAACCCGTTGTTGGCTTAATGAAGCGATATAAGCAGCGCAGTAGACTGGATTTCCCTGCGCCGTTAGGCCCTATAATACCCAGCATCTTACCTTCAGCTAAGCTAAAGTCGATTGCCGACAAAATGGCTTTACCATCCAGTTGCCAGCCTAAGTCGTTAACAGACAGCACTGTTTGGGTTTTAGCTTCAGCGTGAATCTGCTGCTTTAATTGCGAATTAGCCATTGCAGCCATTTACCCATTGTTTGAAAAAACGGGCATCGAATAAGCAAGCATCATATAAACAGGCCTTTAGCAAGCCTCGATCTAGGTCTAGGTCTAGGTCTAACAACCAAGCATGGAACTTCATTTTATTGTCTCCCTCGAGTCGCCCGCACGAGTTTATGTGTATATGGATACACTTTTAATTATCAACACGTACTGAGTCATACGTACTGAACAACATAAGCTAGGCAGGTATCTGACTTGGAAGCACAGCCCTATGGCTAACCTTCCCTACAGTTGCGGGTACAGTCCGGACTAAGCGGCGAATAACTGCCAGCCTCCGGTTCCCTTTATGCGATTAAGCACCTAGCTTTCATTTTGTTTGACTTATTATTAGCTTAGTCGCGCTGATACTAACGAGACTATCCCAGCGACAATCCCCGTGAGTATTAAGCACTAACCTTAATGCAGACAGTAGCACTCAAGTAAGCTAACGCCGCAGTTTAGCATCATACCAGCAAGGCTGATATCACCTTTGTTTTATAAATAAAACCAAGATTGACGGGCTAAAGCCCGACCTACGATAAAAAGGTTCTAGGTTCTAGGTTCTAGGTTCTAGGTTCTAGGCTCTAGGCTCTAAGCTCTAAGCTCTAGGCTCTAGGTCCTAGGTCCTAGGTCCTAGGTCATAGGTTCTAGGTCCTTCTTTAAACTTCTACCGCCAATTTAGGGTCATGAACTGCTTATTATCATTGTGCAGCACATCAATCACTACCGTGGCCGCGTAAGGCAATTTAAGCGAGGTGTAAAAACCCGCACACTGACTGACGTCCAGAGCTTTACTCATTAAATGACGTATTACGCCACCGTGAGTCACCACTAATACCGTCTTTCCTTGATGCAGCTCAAGCATCGCCTGCCAGGCTTTATCGATACGCGCCTCAAAATCTTGCATAGACTCGCCATGAGGCGGCGATAACAACCAAGGGTTTTTCCAGTAGTTATCAAGCGCTGAGCCACAAGTTTGATAAAGCGCGTCGAAGGTTTGTCCGTCCCAATCGCCGAAGTTCAGCTCTTTAAAACCTGCTTCAATAGAAAAGTCTAAATCATGCTCACGAGCCAATTGCTCTGCGATGTTGGCGCAGCGCTGAAGCGGTGAACTAATCACACTATTAACAGTAAAACCAACGGTAAAATCGACTGACAAATCGGTTAAGCATAAGGCGGAAAATGCCTTTTTCATCTGCAACTGACCAAGCTCAGTTAACGCAACATCAACTTGGCCGCGTAAAATATTGCCACCATCGCATTCGCCGTGCCGAAGTAAAATCACCTTAGTGGTTTGCATTATACCTGTTGACCTTCATTATTTATCAGCAACTTAGTTAAAATTCATTGGCTTTTAATGCTGAAAAAGTATCATGCTTTAGCACTTGCACTTTTTATCGCCTCTCACGTATTATGGACGTCTATACGTATAAATGTCCAAACAAAATAAAAGGTCACTAATAATAAACGACCTTAACTGAAAATAACGGACATGATTTACACCAGATCTAGGTAAGTTAAGTATTCAGAGACTTATTTTGCTTGGTATTACAAGAATAACGATTTGCGAACTGGTAGGAATTATCTATGGCAACTTGTACCCCAACACATGCCTTGAGCGCAGTAGCACATACTCAAGACTCTGCCGACAAGGTTTTAGCAGTACTTACCCAAAAGCTTCAAGATGGGATCCTTATCCTCGACGGCGCGATGGGCACCATGATCCAAGATCGCAAATTTGAAGAACATGACTTTCGTGGTGAACAGTTCAAAGACTGGCATTGTGATGTAAAGGGCAACAACGACATGTTGGTGCTCACCCAAGCCGATGCTATCAAGCAGATCCATAAAGACTACCTGTTAGCCGGCTCTGACATCATAGAGACCAACACCTTTAATGCCACCCGCATCGCCATGGCCGATTACGACATGCAGGAGCATTCAGCTGCGATCAACTTAGCAGGCGCACGCATTGCCCGCGAAGCCGCCAATGAAGTTGAAGCAGAGACGGGTCGCCAATGTTATGTGGCTGGTGTTTTAGGCCCGACCAATCGCACTTGCTCCATTAGTCCAGATGTTAATGATCCCGGCTTTCGTAACGTTAGCTTTGATGAGCTAGTTGAAGCCTACATTGAGTCAATCAATGCACTTATCGCTGGCGGCGCAGACATCATTATGGTCGAGACCATTTTTGATACGCTTAATGCAAAGGCGGCATTATTTGCGATTGAAACCGTGTTTGATGAACAAGAATTCCGTCTACCGATTATGATCTCGGGGACGATTACCGACGCCTCAGGGCGTACCCTTACCGGACAAACCACCGAAGCTTTTTATAACTCACTGCGCCACGTTAAGCCTCTGTCTATCGGCCTTAACTGCGCCCTTGGACCAAAAGAGCTTCGACCATATGTAGAAGAGCTGTCAAAAATATCTGAATGCTTTGTGTCGGCGCACCCAAATGCTGGTCTACCCAATGAATTTGGTGGCTACGATGAAACTCCAGAGCAGATGGCGGAAATCATTGAAGAGTGGGCCGAAGAGGGCTTTTTAAATATCATTGGTGGATGCTGTGGTACCACGCCTGATCATATCCGCGTTATCCGACAAGCCGTTATTAAGCACCCGGCCCGCGTACAGCCCGACATCCCAATTGCATGTCGTCTATCAGGGCTTGAGCCACTGACCATTGATAAAAATTCGCTATTTTTGAACGTCGGTGAACGCACTAACGTAACCGGATCGGCTAAGTTTTTACGCCTGATCAAAACTGGCGAATATGAAGAAGCGCTGTCGGTTGCCCGTGAGCAAGTTGAAAGCGGCGCACAGATAATCGATATCAACATGGATGAAGGCATGCTTGATGGTGCCGAAACCATGCATAAATTCCTCAACCTTATCGCCTCAGAGCCTGATATCTCGCGCGTACCGATTATGATCGACTCCTCTAAGTGGGAAGTGATTGAAGCGGGCCTTAAATGCATTCAAGGTAAAGGCATCGTTAACTCTATCTCGCTTAAAGAGGGTGAAGAAAAATTCATCGAGCAAGCAACCTTAGTTAAACGCTACGGCGCTGCGGCAATTATCATGGCGTTCGATGAACAAGGCCAAGCCGACACCAAAGCGCGTAAAATCGAGATTTGTACTCGCGCCTATAACGTGCTGGTAGATAAAGTCGGTTTTCCGCCAGAAGACATTATCTTTGACCCCAACATCTTTGCCATTGCCACAGGTATTGAAGAGCACGATAACTATGCCGTTGATTTTATCGAAGCTACCCGTGAAATAAAACGCACCCTACCTCATGCGATGATCTCTGGCGGCGTGTCGAACGTGTCGTTCTCGTTTCGTGGTAACAACCCGGTGCGTGAAGCGATTCATGCCGTATTTTTGTATCATGCAATTCAAGCAGGCATGGACATGGGTATCGTCAACGCCGGACAACTGGCGATTTATGATGATATCGACACCGAATTAAAAGAGCGAGTTGAGGCAATCGTACAGAACTTACCTTGCAGCGCTGTCGATAAAAATGGGGAGCCGACTAACAACACTGAACTCTTGTTAGAGGTTGCGGAAAAATTTCGCGGCGATGGCAGCCAAACCGTTAAGAAAGAAGATTTAGAGTGGCGCACTAAGCCGGTAAATGAGCGTTTAGCCCATGCGCTGGTTAAAGGTATTACCGACTTTATTGATGCAGATACTGAAGAAGCACGCCAACAGGCCACTCGCCCACTCGATGTGATTGAAGGGCCGCTAATGGATGGGATGAACATTGTTGGCGACCTATTTGGTTCCGGTAAAATGTTCCTGCCACAAGTGGTTAAATCTGCGCGCGTAATGAAAAAAGCCGTTGCCTATTTAAACCCTTATATTGAGCTTGAAAAAGTCCCAGGCCAGTCTAACGGTAAAATTTTAATGGTTACCGTTAAGGGGGATGTGCACGATATCGGTAAGAACATCGTTGGTGTGGTACTGGCTTGTAACGGCTATGAAGTGATTGATTTAGGCGTGATGGTGCCGGTGGAGAAAATTATCGAAGTCGCCAAGGCTGAAAATGTCGATATTATCGGCATGTCAGGGCTTATCACGCCAAGCCTTGATGAGATGGTGCATAACGTTAAGAGTTTCCACAAAGCCGGCTTAACGATTCCGTCAATCATTGGCGGTGCGACTTGCTCAAAAATTCATACCGCTGTGAAGATTGCGCCGCACGCACCAACGGGGGCCATCTACATTGCTGATGCCTCGCGCGCCGTACCTATGGTGTCAAAGCTGATTAACAACGACACTCGCCAAGCAACTATCAACGCAGCTTATGAAGAATACGATATGATGCGCGAAAAGCGTCTATCGCAAACCAAACGTAAAATCATCACATCTATAGAAGCTGCGCGTGAAAACCGCTGCCAGCACGACTGGGCAAACTACACTCCATTTGTGCCTAACGTGCTGGGTCGCCAGGTATTTGATGATTATCCGCTAGAGGATTTGGTTGAACGTATCGACTGGACGCCATTTTTCCGCAGTTGGGAGCTACACGGTCACTTCCCACGTATTTTAGATGATGAAGTGGTGGGTGTTGAAGCGCGTAAATTATTCGCTGATGGTAAAGCCATGCTGGATAAAATAATCAGTGAAAAGTGGCTTACCGCCAAAGCAGTTATCGGCTTGTTCCCTGCCAATACCGTTAACCATGACGATATTGAGCTTTACTCTGCCGATGGGACGGATGAATCTCGCGAGCAACCAATCATCACCCTGCACCACCTGCGGATGCAGATTGAGCGCGTCGGTAACGACAACTTCTGCTTAGCTGATTTTGTTGCGCCAAAAGACTCAGGGGTTGCCGATTATATGGGGGGCTTTGCGGTAACAGCAGGCCATGGCATCGACGAGCATGTGGCGCGCTTTGAAGCCGACCATGATGACTACAGCGCCATTATGCTTAAATGCTTAGCAGACCGTTTAGCCGAGGCCTTTGCCGAGCGTATGCATGAGCGTGTACGTAAAGAGTTTTGGGGTTATGCCAGCGATGAAGTACTCGATAATGAAGCGCTTATTCGTGAAAAGTACAAAGGTATTCGCCCTGCACCAGGATACCCTGCTTGCCCTGACCACACAGAAAAAGGTCTGCTTTGGGATTTATTAAAGCCAGATGAAACCATTGGCCTTAACATCACTGAAAGTTATGCCATGTTCCCAACGGCTGCTGTTTCGGGTTGGTACTTTGCCCATCCTAAATCCCGCTACTTTGGCGTCACCAATATTGGCCGCGATCAGGTAGAAGATTACGCAGCACGTAAAGGTATGAGCATTGAAGAAACGGAAAGATGGTTAGCCCCTGTGCTTGACTATGATCCAGAGTAAAGAGCCAGCCTTGAGCGGGAGAACAAACTTGTTTGTTCGGTGGCCGTAGGCCTAAAACTAACAGCCATAAGAGTCCTCAACACGCTTGTACCAAGCGTGCAGGGGCGAAGAAAGAGTAAGATGGAATTCAATTATTGTCCTACTGATAACCCTATCAGTGGGACTTTGCTATTACGTTTACTTACTTTCCTGAATATGAGTCATCAGGTATTTAGCATCTTTCCAAACACCGCCGAGTGTTGCAGAGCCGCGGGTATACAACCAAGGCAGACCAATAAAATACAATCCATCAACGTCTTTACTCACGCCGCGATAATTACTCGGGTAGTTCATCTCATCAAAAGAGATATCTTCAATCCAAAAGAAATTGGGTTTAAAACCGGTAGCCCAAATAATGTTTTTGATACTGCTGATACTGCCTTTTTGAAACTTGATACTACTTGCATCAGCTGACAATGTTCTGCCCATATGAATCACATTTTCTTTTGCCAGAAGAGATTTCACATCAGTACCGATAACAGGCTGCCCGCCCTTACTCAACCATTTGCCTATTTTGCTAAAACGGTTAACCGATAAAAAGCCTATATGAGTAAACCACCACCATAGCGTTTTACCTAAAAATGACTGCGGAATAGCGGTGATTTTATCTGTACCAGAGAAGTGAACTTTGCGCCCGGTATCAGCAATTTCTGATAAAATTTGCACGCCAGAATCACCCGCTCCAACCACTAAACAGTCACCCTCTTGTAGCTGTGCTGGGCTTTTGTAGTTTTCACTGTGTAATTGAGTAATATCTTCTGCGATATTGACATGGCAAGGCGGCGTATAGGGAGTATGAAAAGGGCCGGTGGCGATAATGAGTTGTTTGGCTTGATAGCTGGCGGTGTCACTGGTGATCTCAAAAATACCATCGACTTTCTTTACCGAAGTAATTCTTTGATTGAATTCAATAGGTATCGAAAACCTCTCGGCATAACTCTTTAAGTAATCTGCCACTTCATATTTATTGGGGTAATACCCTTTAGGGAACGGAAATGGCATCCCTGGTAGGTGGTTATATTCAGTCGGAGTAAACAACTTTAGAGAATCCCAGCGCTTTAACCAAGGCGCACCAATATGTTCGTTGGCATCTAAAATCAAGTAATCTTGATTATGCTTAGACAAGTTATAGGCCATAGACAGTCCAGACTGACCCGCGCCAATAATGATAAATTCTTTCATGAGCTCCAAAAAACGTGCTTATAGGTATTATTATGCGCAGTATTCTAACAGAACATAAGCCTAGAGCCTGACTCATACAGAAAACACCCAAAGCGCTAACTGTAAACATTTCCTTATAACCAGATAGAAACCACGAGTAAGTGCATCGATACCTTTACCCAAATGACCACAAGATGCTCGATTCTGCGCTCCCGTAGGGCAAGCCGAGAGTGACTTGGATACAGTAATCAAAAGAAACCTTATTGCCGGCGGCTGGAGCTTAGATCTTAAAGTCTAGAGTGTAGCGTTTAGCATTTAGCATTTAGCATTTAGCATTTAGCCTACTATTATCACGCAATTTCGTATCACGCTATTTCGGCGTGATATAGAAGGGGCAATAGCAACGAAATGAAGTAGAATATTACCCAGTGCGTAAAGGCATGGGCATAGAGGAAACCAAGTGCAGATCTAAAATAAAGAGCTAGGAAATATTACTCATACAAGGCTTTACCCTTGTCGAGGATTTATCATGGGTTAATGATAACGCCTTATACTGATTAATATTCATGGCCACTTGACTCAATAACCCTTCAGCTCCTTTTGCCGCTTCGCTCTCATAAACCAAAGGCACCATAGTTAAATCATGGGACATAGCCTGCGCATCGATAAACTGTAACTGGGACCAAAAAAAGTTTGAGATCAGATGAAACAGGCAACTCCCCACACCTAGGTGACGCCACTCAGGTATCACATAGGCATATAATAAGTAACAACAGCCACCAACTTGCCGGTCATGACAGGTATTATCGTCTGAATACCAAGAGTCGAGTAAGCCAACATTAAAGGTCACAAAAGCCACTGGCGTGAGCTTTTCCTCTTCAGCGAAAGCGACCAACCGATAGTGTCTTTTATGTCGACTTTCCGATAGGTGGCTTACCGGGCTTAGCGTTTGAAAAATCTGCTGGATAGCGGCATTATCGTCTGCACTTTTACTGCAAAAATATTGCTGCAAAGCAGAGGTGTTTTCATGAAGTGAATCGTCATAAACACTGACACAAGGTATAACAGATGACTCATCTAGCTCCACAGAAGGTGGAGCCTGAAGGCGTAAATCTTTTTCAGCTAATGTTTGAATAAAGCCATTGTGTAGTTGAAAACGGCTAAAATCATCAAGCAGGTGAAGTAAGGGAAATAGCTCCGCCTTACTTTTATGAAGTGCCATATACAGCTCCGTTCAATAAACTCATTTCCGGTATGTTATCCGTACCCATAAAATAGTATCGACATCAATACAGACCACATTTTGAATTAACTATAGGTACAAATTATTTCCCTGTAAAACCCCCTTAAAGCAGGTTAGCTGCGGGCTCCGCTGTGAAATAACATCAAGCCATTGTAAATAAAGACAAGCAGTGCCCCTGACACCATGTTCCCTGTTATGAAATAAAACCGTTTCAATCGAATCCAGTTATTCAGGTTGAGGATTTTTCGAGGTGAAGGAGTGGATATTGAGAGAGTGTATCTGTTTATGAAGCCATACCCTATCCACTGAGCAGCTAAGCCTCTGTGGTAAGCAAGCTATTTTACCTAAGCCTGCAATTTTTATATTCGCAACGTGGCAATCTAGCCTAGTGACACAACAAAATTAATCGCCTTAAATCTTGGGATACTTCCTGCAGCTTTTTCCAAGCCGTATACACTTATATCTATGGATAATAAAGTGAAAATGGGGAAAGTACGTGAGTCGAGTAACCAAGTTCAAGCGCAAAGGACGACTATGCTGGCTTTACCTATTTTTGTCGGTAATGCTGTTATCTATGCCTTCAAGCGCCCAAACCCTACCTGATGCCACTTTTTTAAAAAGTGAAATCACTCGCCTTAATAGTGAATCCCCAAAAAGTGAAGCCTTAATTAACCAATATGAGACCTTACTCTCCCGGGTTAATGGCTACAAAAAACAGAAAGCCGAACGCGACAAATATCGAAATATTGTCAGCCAGTTTCCGGTGCAGCGAGAGCGGTTACTAAAAAAAATAACCGACGTAGAGCAGCTAGAGATCTTTAATTTTCGACAACAAAATAAGTACAGCGATCTTTCTCAATCTATCGCAACACTAGAGGCTGCTGTGACTGAGTGGCGCTCAAGCTATCAATCCAATAGTGATCAAAGTAAACAGCTGGTTAATGCAAGAACGGCTCTGCCCCAATCTCTTGCGCAAACAGATCGAGAAATCGAACAAGCCTCTATTATTAAAAGCGATACAGGCAGTCAGTTAGATCAGTGGCTTGAGTCAACCCATTTGGCCATGCTCAAACTTCAACGACAAGTAACTTCCGCTCAGTTACAAAGTTTAGACGAACGCACTGAATTGCTGCGTTTAGAACAACAATTGTTGGACCAAAAAATTCAAACAGCCTCGCCAATACTGATTAAATTACAAGATAAATTGACGCGAGTTGAACAAGCTTCAGTTAAAACACTGATTGAAAAAGCAAGACAGGTTAGTGAGGAGTCAGCCCAAGGCGATGCACAAGATCAACAACAGATAGAGCAACTCAAAAAATATACTTTGGAATTAGAACAGGTATTAGCAGAAATAGATAAAGCTCGGATCGCTTATCAAAAAATAGAGTCGGAACAGAGCAGTTTAACCGATGAACAGCGCTTGATAAAAACGAACCTAGCCTGGTTGCGTGACAGCACCGCTTTTGGCGCTTCCATTCGAGCACAGTTGCAACGCCTGCCTTCCAAAGTGGACACTCGATATATCCCAGACGGTATTGCCAAAGCCCACATTCGCAAATACGAAATAGGTCAGATAAGAGATAATGCACTAGAAAGTACTACTGCCGCAGATAAAGCGAGCGATAAAGCCCCTGATAAGTTAGCCGCGTTATTAGATCAATTATTAGCTCAATTGACAAAGGACTATGAAAAACTTATTTCTGCATTGAGCCAATTAAAATTAGTCAAAGACCAATATGCGCAAACAGTTGAAAAGGCTCGCAGCTTTTTAAAAGAACAGCAGTTATGGACGCGCAGCAACGTACCTATCTGGCAGCACCTTACCGATTTTAAAGAAGAAATTTGGTTTGGAACCAATAAATCATTTAAAGACATGTTCGATAAAGTGACACAAAGGCAGTCGATAATTTTGGCCACAGTGTTTGCTTTATACACCAGCCTTCTTATCTATATGACTGCACGACTCAATCGATACGCAGCACGACGTAAAGATGAGCTCCATAAGGTCTTTGGTCACCCATTAAAAGACCGTTTTTACTTTACTTTTTCGTTATTTGCATTAGCAATCCTGCGTGCGCTTATTTTACCTATTTGGTATGTGATAACGACTTGGTTAGTCTATTGGCTTTGGCCTGTACCAACTTCGAATGAGCTCAGTACACTCATTTTCGCCAGTGCATCAGGCCTGTTTGTCGTCGAACTCATTAACGCCCTAAGTTATAAGCAGGGCGTATTAGCTTTACACCTAAATTGGCCTGAAAATATTTGTGACTACCTGCACCGAGGAACGCAACGCATTCGCTGGCCGTTTATCATTTTATTGATGTGTATTTTTGCTGCAGAGCTTATATCTGGTATCCATGAAGCAGAAATATCACGAGTGCTGTTCCTCTTACTGATGGGGGTCATGATGACGGTGTTTATTTCACTGTTGAAGGAAAACCATTTGCCCTCTACGTTACCCGCGCCTCTCAATCGAGGATTTTCTCTCTATCTATTTCGTTTTGTGATTATCGGCTCGTTTATCACCATTATCGTTATGGCGGTCATGGGGCTCTATATTGCGTCATGGATTTTACTTATCTATCAGCAACTCACTATTTACGTGGTGTTAGCAGTGCTATTCACCTATCAAATGGGAGAGCGCTGGTTAAAGCTAGAGCATAGGCAACTTAACTACCAACGATTGCTAGCCCGACGCGAAGAGCTGATTGCCCAGCAACAAGAACAAGAGCAAACAGATGAAATTCCCGAAATTGCCGAGCTAAGAGAAACGATTCCTGATGTGGAAGAACGCAGTTTAGCGAGTGAGCAGATAAGTGAGCAATCATTAACCTTATTACGTGGTTTTTCCTTGATAGGCTTAATTGTTGCGGTGTTAACCCTGTGGTCAAGTGCATTGGAGATGACCAGCTGGTTAGATAGCATCGTGGTATGGCAGGTAAACGAGATCACGGAAACCGGTGTGAAGCTAGTGGATGTGACTCTGCAATCATTGCTTTATGCAATGGTGACATTAATCGTAACCTTTGTTGGAGTACGAAACTTACCGGGAATTTTAGAGCTGTTGGTCCTACGCCGTCTTGATTTGGCTCCAGGTGCAGGCTATGCCGTGACAACCTTGCTGCGCTATGTGATCTTGATGGGAGGCTTAATGGCCGCATTTTCCATATTGGGCTTTCAATGGTCTAAGTTGCAATGGCTGGTCGCCGCATTCGGCGTTGGCTTAGGCTTTGGATTACAAGAAATTTTCGCTAACTTCATTTCCGGTTTGATTCTCTTGTTTGAACGGCCAATACGTATTGGCGATATTGTCACTATTAATGATTTATCGGGAACAGTCAGTAAAATTCAGACCCGTGCAACCACCATTATTGATTGGGATAACAAAGAAATAGTGGTGCCAAATAAGACCTTTATTACAGAAAAGCTAATTAACTGGTCATTGACGAGCCCCATCACCAGAATCGTCATTCCTATTGGAGTCGCTTACGGCTCTGATATCGATCAAGTGGAGACCTTGCTGTACCAAATTGCAGATGAGCACCCATTGGTGTTACCCGAACCACAACCTTCCGTGGTGTTCAGAACATTTGGGGCAAGTAGTCTTGATTTTGAATTGAGAGTGCATATCACTGCGATTGAATTACGTCTATCAACGGTTCATATCATCAATAAAAACATTGATCGCTTGTTCCGAGAGCACGAGATTGAAATTGCCTTCCCACAAATGGATGTGCATGTGCGTGATTTTCCACCTAAACCCCAAGACACGTAACCTTCTATTTCAATTCGACATTTTATGCCATGCCTCACTCTATGCAGAACAGCAACATTTTTGTTAACTGGATCGCTAAAATGTCGAAAAACTACCTCTTTACTCAGTATCATGGTGCTATAGTGATTGCAGTTCTAAAATAAACCAGTTCAGTCTTTCAAGGAGCATCTATGTTAAATGAAAATCATGCGCTTATTTTCGACTTTCCAGAGTTTAAACAAGACATTGTTTACTTGAACTATACCGACCAAGAGTTTGAAAAATTATCAAAACAATATCACCTCTTAGACTATGACATTCGTCAGCTTGAAATTGCCGGTAGTCCTACCGATGACGAACATATGCATCAACTTAAATTGACCCGCGCTAACTTAAAAGACAGCTTATTTCAAAAACTCAAAGCACACCACGGCTAAAGCTGTCATGGAGTCGCTATTAGTAACTAAGATAGCCGCAGCTATATAGTAACCTAGCTATCCGTAGCAAAGTTATCCGTAGCAAATCATGATATGCCGCTTAGTGCATGCAATTAGAGCCAGTCGAAAGGAGAAATACTCTTACCTTTTGGCTGGGTTTACTTTCGCAAAATAGGCTACGCCGTTGCCCACTTTTAGCATTAAATGAAGATCACTTTGCAGTTATTTGTTATTGAGATCTTTCGCAACTGGGTAATTGAATGCTAATATTTAGCATTAACCCTTCGTATAATCTCAATGATATGGTTTGAGAGTTTCTACCAAGAGCCCTAAACTCTTGATTATGAAGACTTTACTTTATGTAATACCAATCTAATTAAGTTTTTGTTTATGCTTGCTATGCAATGTTTGAACCTTTACTTATCCAGATCGGTATAACCAATCAATAAAGGAGAGCTTCATGAATTATCTACAGCTACCCAAAATCGATCTTCATTGCCACCTAGACGGTAGCGTTCGCCCGCAAACAGTTATCGACCTTGCCCAAATTCAGGGTGTTGAAATACCAAGCTATAATGTTGATGACATTAAAGCGTTAATGGTGGCGCCAGAATCTTGCCCAAACCTCGATGAATATCTCACTCGCTTTGCACTTCCGTTATCGGTTATGCAAACAGAAGCAGCGCTTGAGCGCATTTCATTTGAGCTATTTGAAGATGCGGCTAAAGAGAATGTGAAGTACTTAGAGGTACGCTTTGGACCACAGCTTCATCGCAAGCAAGGCCTTAACTTCGAGCAAATTATTGCAAGTGTCATCAAGGGTATGCGTAAAGCTGAAGCACTATATGATATTAAAGGTAATTACATCCTTTCTATCATTAAAGTTTTGCCAAAAGATGATATCAATGATGTTATCGATGCAGGCGCTAAGTTCCTCAATAATGGGGTGGTCGCGTTTGACTTAGCTGCAAGTGAAGAGCCAGGTTTTAGTCATGAGTACATCCCCTACGCAAAATATGCGCTTGAAAGCGGCTACCGCATCACGATTCACGCCGGTGAACAAGGCGTAGGGCAAAACGTGTACGATGCCATTTCACTACTCGGTGCAGAACGTATCGGCCACGGTATCCATATCAATAGCCATAAAGACGCTTACGACTTAGTCAAAAGCGAAGCGGTTGCGCTTGAAGCTTGCCCTAGTAGCAATGTACAAACCAAAGCCGTTGAAAGCTTAGACAGCCATCCATTTGGTGACTTTTATAGAGATGGCTTACTGGTCACGATTAATACAGATAACCGTACCGTATCTGATACGACCATGACTAAAGAGCTGCAAAAATCTGTTGAAAAATTTAACTTAACCGAAGCTGATTATTTCAAAATCTACAAGATGAGCGCTGAAAACTCATTTGCATCAGATCAAGTTAAACAGCATTTATTGAGCTTTATTAAGCCTATTTAAGACGTAGCAAAGCTAGCTAATTTAGCTCCCAAAAGCCTATCCGCCTTTATCGCTGCTAGGCTTTTCTATCTCTCCCAGCCAACTCCGTCATACAGCTCCGTCATACAGCTCCGTCAGTATTCAACTCACAAACATAATATTTCAACTTGATTGAAAACCTCTGCTGACTTTTCAGGCAGTCTAGCCAAGTTAGAGCATCAAGAATATGCCCACCAAACCCAAAATAGCAACAATCCGCTCACAAACACAGCAAACAGCCAGCAATTTACGGTAATACTTGTTTTATTTCACGGTTAAACATACATTCCGCCTGCAGCAATCAATCGCTGCAACAAAGAAAAAGGCAAACCAGTTGAAAGGCTGGGACGCAAAACCACCGGTCTAAGGGTCATTTGTACCTACGATAGCGGGGATGCCATTGGTATCTTGCCACTCAAATAACTCATTGTAGTTATCGATGAGTGACGGGTCATGTTTACGCGTTTTGCCTTATTGATTGATTTATCTCAATAAGGATTTATTTAATGCTACAAAATAGAGTTCGACCTTTAACATTGCTGATTGCTAGTGCAATTGTGCCATTATCGGCGCAAGCACAAGTTAATATGCAACAAGCTGCTGAACAAACCTTCAGCATTATCACCAGTATGCAGCAGCGAGGGATAACTGGTGACGGTGTAATTGAAGAAGATAACAAACGTTATATTGTTCACAACAACCATCGCTTCGAGCTACACCCCAATAACTACCCTAAATTTCCGTTTCCTTACGGCGGTGATGAAGCCCTAAAACCTTATTACGACACGTTCTCTTTTCTTGATGAAAAATGGGATATCGTAATGAATAATGACTACGGTTTTTATTTTATTAATGATGAATTCGGCAGCATGAGTAGTGATACTCTTGGCTGTTTTATTGAGTATTATCCAAACCAAAGCTTTTCAGCTGAACAAGCTATGCGATTTGAAAAAACAGAATGTAACAGCGCTCCTAGTTTGAGTGATGTTGAGTTATCAGGCGTATTCGATACTGGCGCAAACCTGACCTGGAAAGGGCATATTGCAGGTAATCAATATAAAATCAGTTTAAGCCAAACCAACAGCAAGATAGCACCACAACTATTTACAACCGACTCACCTGAATTTTTCTTCAACCAACTAGCCCCAAGCACCGAATATCAAGCGCAGATCCAAGCTTGTAACACCACTGCTTGTGTTGATGTTACGCCATTGCTATTCACGACCGAAGCCAAAAAAGTGGGTTTTCATGACGGTATTCGCAACTTAAATCACCTCGATGGTGAGATAGCTGCGCATGTATCATTTATGCAAAGTCACAGTCTTACTGCGCCATACGGTAATGCCGATCTCAATGCGCCAGACATCGTGATTGGCCGCGAAGCTATGCTATTACTAAGCCCACAGCAAGATGATATCAACCAAATCTGGGTTGAGGTTTATCAAAATGGCGAGCAAGTCAGTCGCCAAATGATGCTGTCACCAGCCAACCAACCAAAAACCGATCAGTATGCAGTAGAAGGTCGTCCAACGGTTATTTTCGGCCACAATGTGTGGAGTTTCCCACTAGAGTGGCAATGGGTAAAACCAGGTTTATCCCTACAATTTGTTGATAATCATGGTCGCTATGCCGAGTTATTACAGCAAAACATTGAATTTGGTGGTGCGCCAGAGCTCATTATCCAAAACATCGATATGGGTATGCTAACAGAGCCGCGTGGCCGTAATACTATGGCTAACAATACGGCTGAACATGCTGCTGATTACTTCCAAAAGATCCCCGTGTCTAAACTTGTAGTAGGTCAATACGCATCAGCTTACTTTCCAGTAGTGACCATGCCAAATGGTAAGGTTTATACTGAGCGCAGTGACTCAGACGGTGGCTGGCACTCTGGTGACATGCGTGAAGCCATTGGCAAGGCGATGATTTCGACTGGTATTAATAATGCTAACGTCGGCATTACTACCAGCGCAGGTAACTCGCAAACCTATAACCGTTACTTTAACCATATTACCGCCCATACCAACGTTGGCGTATATATTGATACAAAAACTCAGCAAACCGAAACCGTGGTTCATGGCGGCAGTGGCGGCGGCGGCATTTTAACCCTTGAAGACACAACCGGTAATGAGTGGTCACATGAACTAGGCCATAACTACGGCCGAGGCCACTGGCCAAGCATGGCATCAGTACACGATATGGAAAGTGGCTGGGGCTGGGACGCGGTATTTAAGCGTTTTATCGGTAATATCGATTGGCGTGGTTCAGCTGAAGAGCTAGATATAGGCGGCGAAGTCTCATCACCGTATTTAGATACCTTCCGCTTTTTACGCGATGCCCAAGCTGGCGGTGAATACAAGAAAGTTGGCGTCGTCAGCAACTACACTTTTGAGCATCCCACTCAAGCAAGAGCAACTCAGACTTGGCTTAACAGTGGCTTCAATCAAATGCCAGATAGCGCAGATTACTACGTTAAGTGGAGCCAAGAGCAGCAACGCTATGTTGATTCAGAAATAGACGCTAGCACAGCAGAGCATACAGGTATCAATGTCACCACTTTAGTGGGAATCTACGACCCTATGCGACTTAATCCAAGCCAGATTTACCCAGTACTTTACGGAAACTACGGTAACACCTTTCAATTACCAGAAGCGACTGAATACACACCGGTTAACTCTGGTGAAACACTCAACAGCGGCTGGCACCATTACCAAAGTTTAACCACGGTTCAACAGACATTAAGCACTTGGAAAACGATTGCGGACAATGGCAAAACTAAGCGTTTATGCCAATTTGAGTTTGTCACGACTGCAGGTGATAACGTCAACTTAGTCGGTCACGTTGATGACACAAATAGCTGTCGTACCAGTGACGATATGCGTTGGAAAATTGATGGACAAAACCAACACATGGTATCGGATAGTGGCGATTATGCCCTGCTATACCCAATCGGTCGCGGAAAAATTATGTATACGCCTACCATGGATATCGGTGAAGTTAATATCTGTATGTTAACCGATCTCAATAACCCAGGTCACAATGGTGCAGGCTTTGTACAAGGCGATAAGTGCGTGCAAATTCCTGGCGTTAAGCACAGCAATAATAATGATTGGTCCTACACTATTTGGCGTAATGAAATCGAGCAGAGTCAATATCGTCACCACAATGTCTGTCGTCTTGACGTGCTTGATAAACAAGGACAGACAAAGTCTTACGATCTAGCAGGCCAACGTTTCAACAGCGTCGAAAGCAATAAGTTCCATTTAAACTTGCCACAACAACAGCTAGCAGACATCACCTTACGCTGTGAAGATAATGAAGGTGTGCATGTCCTTGCACAATTAACGCCGTCATTAGAAACCGGTATCGATGAACTGCCTGAAGCCGTGATCTTAGGTCAAGAGCATGGTTACGACGCGCTCAATAGCACACTAGGTAATGGCTGGTTCGATCATAGCGCTAAAATGGATTACAACTCATTAAGCTCACGCGAACTGAATAACTTGGCCACTATGAAAGTAAATGGTCAAAATCTCCCCGTTTGCCGCTTTGAGCTAGCTATCAATGGCACAGTACAAACTGTACATGGATTTGTTGAGCAAATCGTGACTAACGACTACCGCTGTAGCGGCGGTGATGACATCACTGTGATCCAAGGTGACAATGAGCAACGACTTGAGTCACAGCTTAATCAGTTCCAGTGGTTGTCTTTATGGAATCCACTGCATACTGGTGAGCGTATCAAAGCGAAAGTTGATAGTAAGCAGAACTTGTGTAGTGTGACTCGCTCAGGCTTCTACGGTGCGGGCTTTATCAATGCAGGCGGCCAATGTACACAAGCATCTGGAATTAAGTGGTCAAACGGTAATGATTGGTTATTCTCCAATGGTTACGGCCAATACAGCTACAAATAAACTGCTAGCCTAGCCTTGCGACAGCTACAAACGCGCTTAGAAACCAAAGCCAGTTGCCCGCGCAACTGGCTTTTTACGTTTGGCCTAAGCTGTCAATAGCCGGTTCTACACATTGCTAAAAGCTCACATTAATAAAGCCTCTAAAGGTAGATGGCGTGAACATATATGTTTTTTAATCAAGGTTAAACAGTCGCTCTAACTTTTAGCAGTGTGGCTTTCAGCGCAATATGTGCGTTTTATTTTCATTCTGTGAACTATGCACCTATGTTTCGGCGAACACTTGTACACATAATGAGGTATCAGTAATTTGACCGTTGGAGTTAGCAATGCAAAACATAGATTGCCCACAGTGCAGCCATAAGATCGACGTAAATGTAGTTTCCTGCCCCCAATGTCATGCCGCCCAGGGACTAGAAGCCCTTTCTGGCGTCGATCCAGAAATGCATATTAAAAATCAAAAATTGGCGATCTGGTTTAGCTTCCTATTTGGTGGACTGGGGCTACACAAGTTCTATTTAGGCCAGCACTTAAAGGGCAGCCTGTACTTAGCATTTAGCTGGACACTTGTGCCTATGGTTGTCGGCTGGGTTGATGCCGTACGCACCTTAAAGATGACGCCATTTAATTTTGAGCAGCGTTACTGTAAACGTGTGTCACAAGGGTTTTAATTAAGAGCAACCTAAACAACTTGCCTAACTCAGTTGATAAAGAAAAGACAGCCTCGGCTGTCTTTTCTTATATATAGTCATTGAAGATTAGAACTTGCGGGCACTATGATCACTAAGTGATGGGGTATGACACATACCACACGACTCCATGCTAATCGCACTTTCTAGTGGCATATTGATAACTGCATTACCAAAGTCCATCATATGCTCAGCAACCGTTCCATCCTTCATCTTGCTATCAAAGTCATGACAAGAACCACATGTTGCCGCCCAAGGTGAGCTGTACACGTTTTTTTCGGTGGCTAACGGCGTCTTTTGCTCGAATGAGGCAAGGTTAAACTGACTGTGGCATTGACTACAATCAGATACGATTGGCTGAGATTGATGGGTGCGATGTAACTTCATCTCTATGGCACCTTGGTTTGCACCATTGGCCCAAGTGCCATGAGTCGAGTGACAGGCAGCACAATCCCCCAGTTGCATATTGTCGTTCAGCGTGAAACCTGCCGCACTACTCGACTCAACAAAGCTGTTATGGATTTGGAAGTTATCCGAGTGACAAGCTGCACAACGACTATTATCAATTGAATCATTATGGCGCGTCGTCAGTGCTCCCCCTTCAATAGCCACAGTCGCTGCCGCGGAGTCGATAGCAATGTAGCTGTCATGTTGACCACAACTAACAAATTCCCCCTTTGCGCTACACAAACGTATACCGGCAATAACTAAAGCGGTGTCATGGGCGAATGGCTCTGAGAGCAGCTTAAACTGAGTGGCAATACTGCCATCTTGAGTAAGGTAATCAGCAATTTTCTTATCACCACTCCCACGAACTGACAGCTTAGCTTTAGCGCCATAATTGAGCTGCGTTGCTTGTGGATTAACATTGCCAATAATTTCAACAAAGTCTAATGAGTCAATATAGTCATTAGCACTAACCTTATTACCTTGTGAGTCTAGTAATTGCAGATTGACGCTAACCATGCCATCAGCGGCTGCTGTGAGTGTTAATTCAGAGCTGAGTGAATCGGCGGCTTGGTTATCTAGGCGTAAATCAGCAACATGATTTTGCTCTATATCACTTTTAGAATGACAAGCTCCGCAGCTGGCATTGTCTATTTGACTCGCTAAATGAGCTACATATTTAATCTCGTTATTGTCGTCGTAGCCTGCATTATGACAAGCTGAGCAAGTCTCTTTAGTTGGCACCAGACTCCAATTGCCCCACTCGCTGAGTTCGCTAGAAGCGACATGGCAAGTTTCACAATTATTTTGCAGTAGCTTCTCGGCAGTTTGCCCCGTGTACTCATTGCCTTTGCTGTCGCTAAAGGCACGAGTATTATCATGGATTGCATGCACTAAATGCTGAAAGCTTGCACGCTTACCCTGCATATTGGTTTCACTATGACAGCTGACACAGGTTTCCAATTCAAAGTATTGATCATGGCGACGTGCGATAGGTTCAGCGGGATTATGACATTGCTCACAACTTGCTTGAGCAACAATGCTTTTAGTGTAAAACGCATCTGCGCCATCGCCGCTGAAATCGAGGCTGACTTCTTGATGTGGGGCTAATGTTTTACGGCCATTAAATGGACCTTCTCGTGAAATGATATTAAAACGCTGCGTCAGCCCTGTATCGACCTCAACAGCAGCTCGGGTGAAGGTATAAGTGCCATCACCATTATTAATGTAGTTTTCAAAACTACCATTGCTTGCCCACCGAGCGGAGTTCCCACTGCCGGTAAACCCTTGTGGATATAGCAGATAGTGGTTCAGCGACAGGCCTTGTAACCCCGCAACAAACTCATCACTCTCGTTGGTTGCTAACACGGTCACTTGTGTTTCATCTTGACTAGTTGTGATGTCAGTAATGCTGAGCTGCAACTCGTTAATCTCTGTGGCAGGCTTGCCATCAGGTAACTCTCCACCTGAATTATCTGAGCTACCGTCACTGCCACCGCAAGCTGTTAGCCCAGTAAAAACAAGGCCGACCAGTAGGCTATAATGCCAATTTTTATGGATATTTATCATTATTATTCACTGCAAAAAATAGCTGGACACTAAAATGAGTAAATGGACTTTGAGCTCGGCGCTCAATAGTAGAGCCAATGCTGAATTAGCACATAACTTCACCAGACCACTCATTGATGCCATGCACACAGCTTAAGCAAACTTAAACCATGTGCATGAATTGAAACCTATAGATACCGTTTAATTATGCATCCTCCCTACAATCGCAGCAGCGCGCGCATCGTAGTCTTTTTTATGGCAACTACCACAACTGTCTTTAGCGATATTCCAAGGCTGCACAAATTGCTTCTCCTTCGTATTCGTCGCCTCATTCGCCTCTGAGTAGTTTCTAATGTCGTCAGACGGGAATGCTAAGTTAATGCGGAAAAGGTGTTTACTCGATGGCATATGGCAAGTAGTACAATCAATCTCAGCATGCATCTCTAGATCAGCACTGAACATCTTATTAGCGTGACAATTGGTGCAGCTAGTGATGAGTGCATCCTCGTGGCCCGGCTGATCCCTATTATTCATAGAGGCATGCGGGTTGTGGCAGGTATAACACGCCATATTGCGCTTTTTACCTGTTGGCTCTCCCGTATTAGCATCTAAGCCCAGTAGCGCATCTCCGGCAAAACGACCACCATCGAAGTAATTGATGGCACGCCCACCAATAGTGTCCTCACAGCTAGCGTTATCACCACAAAAGTCTCGGTTATGCTCGCTAACAAAGTCGTTAACAAAGAATCGGTTCGTCTGCTTGGTATGACATTCTGAGCACTTAATTGCCAAACCATAGCCCATATCAGGTTGACGTAAATCTGCTGCTAAACGCCCTTTAGCTGCCAATACGATATCATCTCGAGATTGACTCTTGATATGTTGCCCACCCGCACCATGACAAGCTTCGCACTGGATCCCTGCTTGATTAAATGTCCCACCAAAGCCTTTCATGCCGTCTTGACGGTTGGGGTTTAGATCTGAATCAGGCGTGAAGTCTTTCCATCCGGTAGAGTGACAAAGACCACAATCAAATTCCTTAGGCGTTGTTAACGGACCCGATGAAAAACCCTGCATATGCTTTTCTGAAATCGCTTCACCGTTTTGCGGCATGGATACCGCAACATGCTTACCGGTTAGGATATAGCCATCTTTGTCGATAAAGTTTGCCCAAGCATCGTAGCCACCGATCACATAACTGATGTCACTCCAAGTCCACTCAAAATCACTAGGGTTAGCAGTATTATTAGTGCTATTTGCCACACCATTGAATAGCTCAACCGAGCCTTCTAGGTTTGTAAATGGCATCTCTGGCGCCTTACCATCAACCACTTTGTTTAGTTTGAAATTATGCCCGGTTTCGAAAAAGCTTTGCTTATCTTCATGGCAACCAATACAAGTTTGAGAGCCAACAAATTCCACCGCATGCGCTTGTACCTTAATGGTCACGGTAGCCGTAGCTTTAGCACCATGGGTATCGACAATCGTATAATCAATTATGCTGGTGCCTACATTTTTACCGGTAAAGACAATATTGTTACCGGACTGAGTCACTTCATCATCGCCTTGGGTGAGAACAAAGTCATATAGTGTTAGCGCATCGTTGTCTGCATCAGTGTCGTTAGCCAATACATCAATATGTACAGGGGTATTTATCCAAGCCATTGTAGTATCAGCAACAGCTACCGGCGCAGAATTGTCTACCGACGGCACTGAGTTTGAGTCATCGCTACCACAAGCTGTTAATGTCAGCCCGACCAGTAGTATTGCAGCTCCCGTTTTGAACCTTTTCATATCATTCCTCATTTTTATAAATATCTTCACGCTGGAGACCAATGTCATGCCTCCAAAGCGCTGCCAATTAAGCCTAAAACCTCAATGACCACGAGCATTCAATAGCATACTTTCAGTAGCCTGTAGCAACGGGTCTCGCTCACCAAGTAAGCTATTGATTAGTTGTGGTTAACTATTTGAAAGACCTTCCAATTACATTTTTTATCGATTGAAAAGTGATGCTTCAGCAGCTAAATATTGGCTGACGCAAACTACCTTTCCGGGAAGATTCTTTCTAGAAAGATACTAGATAGCCTTTAGCTTTCCAGCAAGGTATATTGTGCGCAAAATATTGATTTTGAGAGGTAACGCAAGTGGAAAAGAGTATGGAAGAAGTGCTGCAACAGAATGCGGCGAACTGGCCTGAGTGTGCAAAAACTTCCTACCCAGCTTTATTGCGACTGACTCAGGTAAATAACATTTTTATCCAACTTATCACTGAGTGCGTTGGCCATTATCAATTGCAGCCCATTGACTTCAACTTACTTAGTTGCCTTCGTCGTCAACCTGCCCCCCACATACTCTCGCCTACAGAGCTGTATCAAAGTTTGCTATTTAGCTCAGGGGGATTGACTAAAGTGCTGGTCCGCTTACAAGAGTCGGGATTAATTGAACGCTGTGATAACTATGAAGATAAGCGCAGCAAGTTAGTCGTGCTGTCAGCTAAAGGTAAAGACTTGGTCGAAGAGGTTATGCCCGAACTACATAGGCAAGAGCAGAAGATGCTATCAGCATTAAGCTGTCATGAATTGGATCAATTAGACGATATGATGCGCCGAATTACACAAAAAATGAACAGCGACAACGATCAATATCCTAAGCGGATGCAATTTCAAGGGCGATATTAGCGAACTCTTTGTTAAACAGCTTAGCTCGATGTATAACGCATTCACTCAGCTGGATGCGAGCCAGAGCCAAAAACTGACCCAGCTACACGTCACAGACAAAAACTCACTGCTAGAGATGTGAGTCACAATGTGAAACTAAGAGCCCTTTGGGCAACAGGTAATCCACTGACAGAACTGAATATCCGTTTAATGATTATGAAGTCGATGAAGGTGTAAAGCTCAACGAGTAACTTAACGACTCTCGAATTATTTATATGCAGTTTTGAGTAGAGAGTACTCGTATAAAATGTCCGGCACTTATTCAAAGTCCCGGACATTTTCGCTAGCCGATAACCAACTAACGCTTAAAAGAAAGACCCCACATTAGTAGCTTGCTGCCGTCGGTATAATCGTCGGTGGCTGTCGCTGAAATACGAATGCGCTCGGCATAGACTGTACGCGGTAAATTAAACTCCTGTCTTTGATAAGTTGGTGCATAAATCGGCGCAAACTCAAAGTTTCCTACTGTTTGCCACTCACCATTTTTCCAAATATCAAAGTTAAAGGTACGCAGTCTTGTGCCTTCACCATTGTTAAACGAACCTAAGCGGAACGTTTTCATCGGCATTGGCTTTTCAAAATCGATATAAAAAGAGATTGGCAAGTTAGCATCACGTACATCAGCCTGCAGCAACATGCCCTTGCTGGTGTCGAAATACTCATCATTGGTAAAATGAGGTTCAAGATTATCAGAGTCAACTAAGAAGGTTGAGTTCAAGCTGTTATGAGTGTTATTACCACCTGACTGAAATACATCATCAGCATAATAGGCAATAATATTTTCAAACTGAGGCACGTCTTTAGTCAATAAATCACTATAGAGTGAAAAGTCACCTTTTTCACCATCCGCACCAAACCACACGCCCTCCCAATACTTGCCGTTGATGTTACCAAAATACCAATTACGGGTTTCACCTTGATGGATCTCAAACTGAAATCTTGGCTTATCACCAGAACCTATATATTGGCTATTAGTGTTTTCTACTTCTCCAGAAATAACCGACCCCGTATCAGTCGTACCAATAATAGTGTTCCCTGATAGATCGATATTTAATTTGATCTGTTTCTGGAAGTCGGTAACACCATCCAATGCCTCATCATAATGCAGATAGACCGACTCGTTAGCTGAATAGACAAAAGGAGAAATAAAACACAATGTTGAAAGTAAGAGCTTTTTCATAAGTAATAACCTTAAACGGGAAATCAGTTGATGTGATGTTTGTTTTTATTAATTTTCATATAAAATCAGGCCAGCAACGTAAACAGTGGCAAGCCTTACTTAAGGCGACTGTTTTCGATAAAAATCAAAAATGATATAGACAAAATACTGAGTCACTTGAGGAGCCATTAGCCTTCTGCGGTAATCTCGCTAAAGATACGCGATCAAGGTTATCTCGCCATAAAACAAAACACCTTCCTAACACATACTTATTCACCAATAGCTACTACATTAAAAACTAGATAATGTGAAGAAACCTTATAACACAAAGAAAAACCTGTTAAAAATACGTTAAAAAACCTTCCAGCAGATTAATAACTAATCAGTCAAACCAATTTCAATTGAATTTTTAGTCAGATTTAACGCATAAGTATTGATTTAACTTTATATGAGCTTATAGTCAATCCCAGTTGAGTATTTTGATTAAGAGAGTGGAAAATGAAGAAGTCAGTATTGGTTGTAGCAAGCTTAGGTTTAACAGGCACATTAATGTTATCTGGCTGCGGTAAGAGTGATGATGTACTTGTAGTGGGCACCAATGCGTCATTCCCACCTTTTGAATATGTGGGTGGCGTTAGTGGCGATGAAATCATGGGCTTCGATATCGATTTAGCTCAGCAGATCGCGAAGGATGCAGGCAAAACCCTAAAAGTTGAAAACATGAATTTTGACTCGCTTATCGTGGCGCTCAATGCGGGTAAGGTCGACTTTATCGCCTCGGGCATGACCATCACTCCAGAGCGTCAGGCTAGCGTTAACTTTTCTGAGCCTTACTATGAAGCCACCCAGATGGTACTCGTCAATAAAGACAATAACAGCATCAACAGCCTAGATGATCTTAAGGGTAAACATATCGCGGTGCAGCTAGGCTCTACTGGCGACATTATGGCTAAGAGTTACAGCCAACAAGTGACCGCCTTCAACTCAGGCTTCGAAGCCGTGATGGAGCTAAAAAATGCCAAGGTTGACCTGGTGTTGTTTGACAGCGAACCTGCCATCAGCTTTTTAGAGAAGAATCCACAGCTAAAAATGGTTGAGCTGGATTTTTCACCCGAGTTTTACGGCTTTGCAGTGGCTAAAGACAAAGCTGAGCTGCTAAACAGCATTAACAGCAGCTTAAGCATCATGAAGCAAAACGGTGGCTATGACGCCCTCGTTAACAAGCACATGAAGTGAGTAGAGCATGATTGATGCAATTAATACTTCACTGTTTACCCCAATAGGCGAAGATGGCTTAATCGGAATTTATCTTATTCTGAATGGCCTTAAAGTCACTTTGATTGTGACCTTCTTCGCAATGATAATCGGTTCAATTCTCGGTGTGGCAACCACCTTGATGAAGATGTCATCGAAATGGTATCTACGTTGGCCAGCCAGTTTTTATGTCAGCGTGATCCGTGGTACGCCAGTGGTTGTGCAGTTAGTGATCCTTTACTTTATTGTGCTAGCGGCACTGGACGTGGATAAGATCACTGCAGCCGTTATCGCCTTCGGTCTTAATAGCGGCGCCTATATCTCTGAGATCATTAGAGCCGGTATTCAAGCCGTCGATAAAGGGCAAATGGAAGCGGCACGTTCATTAGGCTTATCGCAAGCAGCGACCATGAAAGAGGTGATCCTGCCTCAGGCGATTAAAAACATTCTGCCCTCGCTAGGTAACGAGTTTATTGTGTTACTTAAAGAAACTGCGGTAATTGGCTTTATTGGTGGCGTGGACTTAATGCGTGCAGGTGAAATTATCCGTAGCCGTACCTTTGAAGACAGTGTGCCGCTATTTACCTGCGCACTTATCTACCTGTTACTGACGTATATTTTTACCTTTATGCTATCTAGATTTGAAACGAGGTTAAAGCAAAGTGATTAAAATTAATGATTTACATAAGAGCTTTGGCGATAACCAAGTGCTAAAAGGGATAGATGAGCAGATTAACCATGGCGAGGTTGTCAGTGTGATCGGCCCGTCAGGTAGCGGTAAGAGTACCTTCTTACGCTGCATCAACTTACTAGAGCTGCCAACTCAAGGCGAAATTTTTATCGATGGTCAATCGATTACCGCTGCGGGCGCTTGTATCGATAAGCTAAGACAAAAAGTGGGTATGGTGTTTCAAAACTTTAATCTGTTTCCCCATAAGACGGTTAAGCAAAACATCACCCTTGCACCTGTAAAACTAAAGCTGATGACACAAGCACAAGCCGACATTGAAGCCGAGTCTCTACTTGAGCAGGTTGGCCTAAAAGATAAGGCCGATGCGTATCCATCGAGCCTATCGGGTGGACAAAAACAGCGGGTAGCTATTGCCCGTGCACTCGCAATGAAACCTGAATTGATGCTGTTTGATGAACCCACCTCGGCGCTCGATCCTGAAATGGTCGGTGATGTACTCGATGTGATGAAGTCGCTCGCCCAGAAAGGCATGACCATGGTGATTGTCACCCACGAGATGGGCTTTGCCCGCGATGTCTCAGACAGAGTTATCTTTATGGATGGCGGCTTTATCGTTGAGCAGAATGAACCAGAAGCCCTGTTCAGCAATCCTAAAGAAGCCAGAACTCAGGCGTTTTTAAGTAAAGTATTGAGATAAGCTCAATCAACCCAACTATTTATAGACTCGTTTAGCACTAACGTTAAGCAACGCTATAACCAAAGAGCCTCACAAAGGCTCGTCGTTTGCATAAACCCCGATATAAAAAAGACAGCTTTCGCTGTCTTTTTAGTTTAATTATCGGTAATTAAACTCATTGTTAACTCAAATTACTGATTAAGATCGAAACTCAGTCGCATATAATTCGTTTCATAATCAAGTACGCTCAATTGACCATCTGCCATGCGGCTTCGTTCAGCCAACAGTTTACGCCACTCACTTAGTGGCTTTTCTGAGCCGTAGCCTCTAACACCAATCTGTAGTCTTGGGTAATTTAGCGAATCAAATTTTGCATCTAAATCCGCTGGCAATTTGATATCTGGCATGCTGCCTGATACGCCCCCCCAAATAATCCATTCAGCATCCCCATTATCAATATCTCCAGACAAACTCATGTGAGTCAACGCGATATCAGTACTTACGTTGCTAAAATCATATTGGTATGGCGCCTGGCCAGTTGAGATCTCACTGAATAATGAGTAGACCGCATCAGAAAAGCCGTTAGCCGGATCCCAAAGCATTATCGGAGAAGTCTTGCCCTCTGATGTGACTAGATGTCGTGCAGAGCTATAACTATTGGCGGTAACATTACCAATGTATTCTTGACCCATTCTCGCTGGCCAAACATAGCTACTATTAGTTAATGTTGGGTAAACAAATACCGGATCGTTTTGACTATAATTGGTCCAACCTTCAAATGAGCGGGCATATAAGATCCGTGCATCATAAGGATTAACATAGTCAACCACTACGCCCTGCTGGGTAAAGTCACTCATATTCAATGTATATTGAGTTTTATCGGTCAAATCAATACTGCCACCTAGGCTACTTTGGCCATCGGCAGCAATTAACTGCACATCTATTGGCCCAACACCATCACACCACTCAATTAAGGGGGAACGAGTAAATGGCGTTAACTCATAGCTGCTGCCTCCCAAATACAGCAAACTGTCTGGCGCATCCTCGATAAGCGACTGCACCGGAAACTCGACTTGTTTACAGTTACAACCTTCATCATTGTTGTCATCACGAAAATAGGTAATGCCTAAATCGCCAGCTTCAACATTAACATTAGAAATAACCTTGAGTGTTGGCAGGTCTTTGTAATAGTACTGGTTGTCCGCGGTTAACGTGATATGTTTAGCATTACTCGGCCAATCTGCAGTGAGCGCACCATCGGCATCTGTTACGTACTCAGCAATAATGTCACCCGTATTATTGTGCACAAATACTTTGACGCCAGACTTAGGCTGTTCTATTCCACATTGATTGTCCACAACTGTATTTAATGTAATTTGCGGCACATTACCGCCAGATGAGCCACCATTGCCAGTAGAGCCTGATGAATCATCACCACCTCCGCCACATGCGGTTAAAACCAATGCAGATAATGCTGTTAGCGTCCATTTTCTTGTTGTCATATCTTCTTCCTGAATATGTATAAATAAACCAAATAGTCACTTATTTAGTCTTGTTGCGTCTAAACCCGTTAAATGGCCATCAATGACCCATTAAATTTGCTTATTAGTTACTTGCTATAGTCAATAGCTATTCGTTAACAGGCTCCCTTAAGGGATTGTATAAACCCCAAGCAAAGCAGACGTTTAATTGTTACAAATGTGTGACTAAAAAACATTCAAGCTACGGTAACCTGTTATGCCTTAACTGTCTATTATTTAACCCCCCCTCTACTTAAGCCTTGAAAGAATAGCCAATTAACACCAGGTCATAAGCAGCTAATCCAAAGCCTATTGCCTATGATATTGAAATGAATATCGCCACACTCGCTTGCCAATCTAGGCTCAACCATTACTCTCTATCTCCCCAGAAAAACCAAGATATTTCCTGCTGTAGTTAATACGTTTATAAGCCAGTTATCCCTCTCTGAACTATAATAATAGGTAGCATTATTTAGCCTTTATGAGGTAACACCATGTCTATTTCAGCTCGATTGAATGACTACCTAGATGACAACAAGATCAAATTTAATCTTGTTCCCCATCCCCATAGTTCTAGCTCGCTGAGCAGTGCTATTGCCGCCAATATACCCCCGTCACAGTTAGCCAAAGCCGTCATTTTAGAGGATCATGAAGGCCGAAGAGTCATGGCTGTATTGCCAGCCAATCACAAGGTCAGTTTACGAACATTAGGCGACAAGCTAAACCGAGATCTTCGCTTGATTGAGGAGAAAGAGGTCTATGACATGTTTAGCGATTGTCACAAAGGTGCCATTCCCTCTTTAGGTGATGCTTACAACCTAGAGGCGGTTTACGACGATCTACTGGTCGAAGCTAAGGAGATCTATTTCGAGGCCGGCGATCACAACACCTTAGTGCATTTGAGTAGACAAAACTTTATCGAGCTCATAAAAGACGCTAAGCACTTACGTTTCAGCCACCAAAGTATTCATTAAGCCTGCGCATGCGCCGATAAACTTCGGTGCTGCACTCTGGCTAAAAACCAACACCTTTAAACCACTGCTTTTCCAGCAAAGCTTTTAAACCTACTTAATTTTTAATCGCTAACGCTATTAATCAATTGAAGTCTGAATAATCGCCCCCTTCTCGCCGCTATGATCCCCCACGCCAAAAAGTTAACAAGATGTAGACAAACGTTTAAATGACTGGTTAACTAACCAACATGTCTTTGTCGTATTTGATAAAAATATTTTGGGTACTTATTCGTTCACTAGTTCAGTAAGTATATGTTTTACTATCAAAATTAAGACATCCGAAATAATAAAAGTATCCATCAACAATGATTGATGGAACAACACAATAAAAAGGATCTTTTAATGCGCTTAAATAAGTTAGTGCTCGCTTTGGGGATGGCTTCGACGGTTGTTTTAACCGGTTGCGGCTATGAAGAAACTGACAAAAGTGACTCACTCTTTGTACCAGAACCCACACCTGAAGTGATCCCTCCGCTGCAAGCTTTTGCTCCCGAAGGGCAGCTTAAAGCCCAAATTCGCCGCACCGCTTATGGCGTCCCCCATATCCAAGCCGACAATCTTGAAAGCTTAGGTTTTGGCAGCGGTTATGCTCAGGCTCAAGACAACTTATGTGTGCTCGCTGATGGGTTTATCAAGGCTAACTCTGAACGCTCGATGTACTTTGGCCCTCATGCTTCTATCGATTTCACCACGGGTTTGCCAACGGCTGAAGACAACGGCAACTTAATTTCAGACTTTGCCTACAAGGCACTGAAGATCCGTGAAAAAGCTGAAGCGCAATACCCAAGCTTTAGCTACAACTCACGCGCATTAATGGAAGGTTTCAGTGCTGGTTATAACCAATTTCTAGCCGACGTAGAAGCAGGGACCCAAACTGGCGAGCCATTTTGTTCAGGCCAGCCTTGGGTTAAACCTATTGATGGCGTAGATGTGGCCAACTACCTATTTTCTATCGCCTTGCTACCGGGTGCGGCTAACTTCCTTGACCTGATTTTTTACGCCAACCCCGGTGATGGTCAAGAGTACCTTCCGCGCATCGTCGGCCCAGCGCCAACTCAAGCGCAAACAGCTTTTATTCAGGACGTGAATAGCAAGTTTATTGCTTATCAAAACGCTATTAAGACACCAGAAACTAACCCTAGAGATCTCGGTTCAAATGGTTGGGGCTTAGGTAAAGATAAGACTGAAAACGGCAAAGGCATGGTGCTGGGTAATCCGCACTTCCCCCATACAGGTAACTTGCGTTTTTGGCAATCACACTTAACCATTCCTGGTCATATTGATGTCATGGGAGGCTCTTTAGTCGGTATGCCAGCAGCCATTAACATTGGCTTTAACAAAGATGTGGCGTGGACGCATACCTTCTCAACCGCTGAACACTTTGTATTGTACAATCTTGAGCTCGTTAGCGGCGATCGCATGCAATACCTGTTTGATGGTGAGGCAATGCCCATCACTAAAGAAACAGTACAGATCTTAGTCAATGGCGGCCCTGCGGGCATGTTGGTGGCAGAAAAAGATATCTACACCACACCAAAAGGCCCTATTGCAGAAGCTCCGGCTAACCAAGCGCCATTTGGTTGGGATGATGGCCAAGCCTTTATGCTGCAAGATGCCAACATGGCTAACAAAGATCCAATCGATCATTGGTTAGCCATGAACCGCGCAACCAACAAAGATGAGTTCCAGCAGGCCTTTAAAGATTACGATGGCGTGATTTTTAATAACACCATGTATGCCGATAAAGACGGTAACACTTTCTATATTGATGACTCGACCGTTCCGGGCTTATCTGGGATCGCCATTAGCCTATTAAAATCAAACCCCGATATTATTGCCGCACGACAGCAAGCTGGGTTTACGATTTTACCGGGCAATGCCTCTATGTTTGCCTTTGACAAGCCAATGGCCTACGAGCACGCCCCTAAGCTTGAGCGTAGTGACTTTGTGCAAAACTCTAACAACTCATTTTGGTCAACCAACCTGGAAGCGCCGCTTGAAGGTTACTCTGCAATGTACGGCCCTGAGCGTGGGCAACAGTCTCTACGTACCCGTATGGCGCTTAAGCTGATGAGCGAGGCTGCTGGTGAAGACGGTAAATTTAATATCGACGAGCTAGAAGCTGCTGCACTGGCTAATGACATCTATCTTGATAGCTTGGTATTTACTGACTTAATTGCTCAGTGTGAAGCTCAAGGTAGCGATCCAGTGGTGGTCAGCCCGACTCAATCTAAAGATATCAGTGCTGCCTGCGCAGCGTTAAAGCAATGGAACGGTAAGCAAGATAACGACAGCATTGCTGGTGCACTTGTACGTGAGTTTGCCCACCAGTTTGATCAAGCAAGTATGTTGACTGTCCCATTTGATGCCAATAATGCCGCCACTACGCCAAATAGCTTAGCCACAGATGGCAGTGCATTAGTGGCGCTAGCCAAAGCAGCGTTAAACGTAGAAGCTGCAGGTTTTGATGTTGATGCCGCAATGGGCACTGTGCAATTTGTTGAAAAGTCATTACCCGATGGCACACCATCAGGCACCAAGCTACCTTGGCCCGGTACCCATAATGCAGAAGGCGGATTTAATGTATTCTCAACCCGTTTATCGGGTGACGATACGTTAGTACCTCAGCATGAGTATGCCGCGGTGATGGACGCCGTTACCGGCAAACCACTCGCATCGGGTCTATCTGAGCAAGGCTATGCAATTCGTTATGGGTCAAGCTGGATGATGGCGGTGAGCTTTACCGATCAAGGCCCAGTGGCTAAAGGCATCTTAACGTACTCGCAATCGAGCAATATTATGAGCCCGCAGTTTAATGACCAAAGTGAACTTTACTCAAACAGTAAGCAATTCCGTCCTTTCTTGTTTAATGAAAGCGATATTGCCGCTGCAGTTGAGTCAACGATTGAGCTAAGCGCGCAGAAGTAATAACACGCAAAGTCAGCACTCTGTAACAAGCTAAATACAGACTTTCGTCGCGATACAGAGGGGATAAACTGAGGTTTATCCCCTTTTACTAGGTAAAGCATCACCGTCTAAAACAATAGCGCTACAGCTCAGTCCTTGTCCTACAAGCGCTAGCCTCTTCTTTCATTCCCATATACAACACAGAGTCATCCTTGTTGTTCGCTATTCAATTGAATGCTTAATTTTCAATAACTTAATTACACTCCAAAACTTGCTGAAACACATATTCAAGTGCATGATTTGCTCAAGTGTAGTGAGAACACTTTGGCAATAAAGAATATGCGACAAGGAGTGCACCATGCATCTTCAGCTCTGGATTAGCCCAGTATTAGTAACTATTGGCTTGCTGTTTTTATCGGTAAATACTCAAGCAACTACCAAAACGACTACAGCTATCGATAAGCCTGCCACCACGATTAACTTAAATAAGTATCTTGGTGGTTCCCAGGGAAAACTCAAAGAAAAATCGGCTCTTATCTTTAAATTTGGTAATGGCAGCGCTAACAATACCTGCAGTATTATCACTACAGATAATTACCTTAGACACGCTAAAAATCGCTTAGAGAATATCAATCTAAGTGAGTCTAATTTTTACTTTGATTGTTTATGGAATGGCACTTATTACTTTTTGTCGAATCGCGTTCGGACCTATGCTGAAGTGATCATCAAACAACCCGATAGCCAATTTCCAATGTCGATGCACATCGAAGCTAAACTGGTCAGCCTGACGGGAGAGCAAGCTAACATCATCAGTGGCGATATCTCATTAAGAAACACGCTCAATTAGTCTCAAACCCATACCTTGATCAGCGATAAAATCACAACTAACTCGCTCAAGACATCTATTAGCCATAATTAATTATCAGCTAATTAACAAACTAATAAATAAGACTTTTATATAATTGCACGAGCCAAAACCTGTCGATTTACCTGCAAAACATGCATGCATCACACTCAACTTGGCGCCTAAATGTGACTCCAATACCAATAACTCATTAAGCCAATCTACTTTACTTGGCCGCTATGCAATATTAGCGCGCCGTAGATCTAGACCTAAAAAATAAAACGCTTATAACCAAATGTATAAACCTGATTTTTAATAGGGTTTATCACTTTGTTTTATAAAGCGATAGGCGGCCTCATACCTAAAAAACTGAGGAGACTGCGCGCACTTTAACATTACTTTTTGACTAATTTTAAGTGTAGAAAACATGAAAGACATGACGAGTAACATACTGCTTATTTCGGGCCATCCCGATCTCAGTCGCTCCGTTGCTAACACCGAAATTCTTAAACGGCTCGATACAACAAGCCTGTTTACGATCCATAAACTCGATGAGGCCTGCCCCAGCTATCAGATTAACATCCAAGCTGAACAAGCATTACTGAGCCAAGCCGATATTATCGTGTTCCAGTTTCCCCTTTACTGGTCCACCTACCCCGCTTTAATGAAGCTTTGGTTTGATGAAGTATTTACCTACAACTTCGCCTTCGGCCCTGAAGGAGACAAGCTAAAACACAAGAAAGTGATTCTATCTATCACCTGTGGCGCAACCGCGAGCTCCTATCAGCCAGGAGAGTTTAACTTCTTGCCTCTAGAGCAGTATTTACAAGCCGCTGTGCACCCTATCAAAGCTGCACAAATGGAGATTGTCGATACGGTTATCACCTTTGAAATGAATTCAACATCTGATGAGGGTGGCGATCAAAATACCGTTATGCAATTGGCTCAACAACATGTTGAGCGCTTAATCAACGTAATCAACCAACTGAATTAATCATAAATAGGTCCTCTTATAATGTTGCAATCTCTATTAGGCATCACAGCCCTGTTAGTTGTGGGTTATCTTTTTTGTAATGCTAAAAAACAAGTCAACTGGCGTACAGTCGGTGGCGCACTCATTATTCAGCTCGCCATTGCAGGCTTTGTATTAGCCACCAGCTTTGGCGCTAACGTATTATTAGCCGTTTCAAATGGCGTCGCCAACGTGCTTGGCTTTGCAGCGAAAGGCATTAGTTTCGTATTCGGCAACTTAGTCACCTTCCAGGTTGAAAACTTAGGCTTTATCTTTGCTTTCCAGGTATTGCCAGCCATTATCTTCACCGCATCATTAGTCAGCTTGCTGCACTACATGGGCATCATGACCTTTGTTGTTAAGGTACTCGGCGGCGGACTGCAAAAGGCTATTGGCTCTTCCAAGGCTGAATCAATGAACGCTATCGCCAACACAGTATGCGGCCAAACTGAAGCGCCTCTATTTGTTAAACCTTGGCACCCTCACCTAACCAAATCAGAAATTTTTGCCATCATGGTCGGTGGTTTAGCCTCCATTGCAGGCTCTGTATTAGCAGGTCTTGCAGGCATGGGCGTCGAAGTTCGCTACTTAGTTATGGCGTGCTTTATGAGTGCGCCTGCGGGTCTGTTATTTGCAAAGTTGATGATCCCTGAAACAGAGCAGCCAGTGAATGATGTCCCAGCTCTGCCTGATAATGAAAAGCCATCTAATTTTATCGATGCGATTGCTAAAGGCGCCATTGCCGGTATGCAAATTGCCGCGGTAGTGGGCGCAATTTTGATTGCCTGTATCGGCTTAATGGCCATGCTAAACAGCATGATTGGCTGGGCTGGCGGACTATTTGGCTTTAAAGACGTAACACTTGAACTATTGATGGGTTACGCATTTTCACCCATCGCTTGGTTAATTGGTGTACCTTGGGCTGAAGCCAATGTTGCCGGTAACTTTATTGCGCAAAAACTCGTACTAAACGAGTTTGTGGCCTACGCAGGTTTTGCGCCTTATATATCTGGTGAAACTGTGGTTGCCGCAACAGGTGAAGTGATGTCACCGAAATCGGTGGCGATTATTACCGTGGCTCTATGTGGTTTCGCTAACATCGGCTCTGTGTCTATGGTGGTTGCAGCGCTCAGCACTATGATCCCAAATAAGTCTAGCTACATTGCGTCTGTCGGTATGAAAGTGCTACTAGCAGCGACGCTGGCAAACCTATTATCAGCAACCGTTGTGGGTCTGTTTATGTCTTTTTAAAATCACCTTTTCATTCAATCTCAACACTCAAGATTGAATGAAATAACAGATGGCAACCGGAGCGATTGCGGTTGCCATACTCTTCTCTTCAGCAAATCTACCTCTACTTACCTCAATCCCCTGCTGTTTTTTAGATAAAATTCTCTTAATCTTTGTAAGTATTTAAAGCTGCTTGTTTGTTAAATGTTGTTAACTGATAGTTATTTAAGCTATTGATTAGCTAATCAATTATTAGTGATACGCAGGATGTGAACCTTAGGCTAGGATGCGCGTCAAATACGTAAAGACGTATCCTTACATTAGGAATTGAAACATGACTCCGCAAGAACAAGAACTAATCCAAAACGTAGCCAATAAATTAAAGGCTAGCCCAAACAAGCCAAAAGATGCAGAAGCTGAAAGCCTAATCGGCCAAGAGATCGCATCTCAAGAAGATATCGTTTACAAGCTAACTCAAGCGGTCATCGTGCAAGAGATGGCGCTTAAAGATATGAAGTCAAAAAATGACTTCTTAGAATCACAAGTTGAGCACTTCAGAAAAGAATCAGAGCGCGGCACATTAAGCCGTATGATGGGCGGTACTAACCCAGCGCCAGTGCAGCCTCAACCTGTACGTCAGCCAAGTGCTTTTGGTAGCTTTATGCAAACTGCTGCCGGTGTTGCAGCGGGTATGGTTGCCGGTAACCTTATTAGCAATGCACTATTTGGTGGTGAAGATACTGCAACTGCAGAAGCAACGCCAGAAGTTGCTCCTGAAGCTGCTGCAGAAACTGAAGCGCCAACAGAAACTGCAGCTGCTGATACCGCTGCGCCAGAAGAAGCTGGTTCTAGCTTCTTAGATGACAACTCAGGTTTCGCTTCTGAGTATGCGAGTGAAGACACCTTTGCTAACACCGGTTTTGGTGGTGATGAAAGCTTTGGCGGCTTTGATGACGGCGGTTTCGGTGATTTTGGTGGCGATGACGAAGATTTTTAATCTCGCTTAATCGCAGCTAGCATCATAGCTAAAAGCGCAAAAGATAATGGCGGCTGAACTCAAGGTTCAGCCGCCATTTCTATTTGAGTCTCACTCTCTTCTCAATTCTGTTTCTATTCCCTGTAATTAATCTTGGCTTAAATCAGTTGTGTAACCATCTGCAACAGCCTTTTGATATTGATATCCTTTTTGTAATATTGGCAGCTATACTAGCCTCGCCAGTAACAAGCTGGTTAAAACACTAATAAAAAACTCAACAAATTGCTCTCAAGGAGAACCACTCGTGAAGAAAGCCGGGATCCTGTTGCTGTGTATGCTTATGCCAATGGCAAGCGCATTTGCAGAACAAACCAAACCGCTTTCGGTTGATGTGCTGTGGCAACTTAACCGTATAGGCAGTCCAATTATTTCACCGCAGGGCGACAAAATTATCGCGCCTGTTACCCAATATGATGTACCGGAAGATAAAGGCTCTACCCAGCTTTGGTTATTTAACAAAGACGGCGATAGCCAACAAGCATTAACCGCTAAAGGCATGCGCGCAAGCGAAGCCACTTTTTCCCCTGACGGTAAAACACTGGCTTTTATCAGCAAGCGTGACGACGATGAAGCAGGTCAAGTATACCTGCTGCCAATGAACGGCCCAGGCGAAGCACAAAAGCTTACTGATGTGCCAGGCGGCGTATATGGTATGAGGTGGGTTGGCAAACACATCTACTTTATTAGCCGTATTTTCCCAGGCAAAAACTGGGATGAAATGATTGCTCAGCTAAAAGCAGACAAAGACAATAAGGTATCGGCTCACCAATGGAACGCTCTGCCCTATTCAAGCTTTGACCACTGGATTGATGAAGACCGTGAAGCGCACGTGTTTCGTATCCCTGCTGTAGGCGGTGAAATCGAAGCTATTACTCAGCCATTAAAACAGCAGCTACCGCGTTCATCACAAAGCGCCTCAAGCTACGATATCGCGCCAAATGAGCAGTGGATTGCCTTTACCGCTAACGGCTGGGATGCCTCACTTAAAACCCGTGAAGTCGACCCAAAGATTGATATCTTCTTAGCTAAAATCGGCAGCGGTAACGCCCAAAACCTAACACCAGATAATGAAGCGCCAAACAGCAATCCGCAGTTTAGCCCTAACGGCAAAACCTTAGCCTTTACTCAGCAACTTATTCACGGTTTCTATGCTGATACATCACGTCTCGTCTTGATGGATATGAAAAAGCGTCAACCCAAAGTGATTAACGACACTTGGGATCGCTCAGTATCACGCTTTGGCTGGACTCAAGACAGCAAAGGCTTTTACGCCGCAATTGATGATGCAGCCACCAGCCGTATTTATCATATCAATGCTAACAACGGCAAAGTAAAAGCCATTACCAAAGACACTAACTTTGGTAAACCTGTGATGGCAAAAGACGGCACTATCGTTGCGACTAACGACAGCTTTTTATATCCAGCACGTCTAGTCACTATTAATCCACGCAACGGTAAAACCACCCGTTTAGATAGTTTTAATGACGACATTCTTGCTGATGTCGATATGGGCACTTACGAGTCGGTAACCTACAAAGGCTATAACGACCAAGATATACAGATGTGGGTACACTACCCACCGGGGTTCGATCGCAGTAAAAAATACCCGCTAATGATGCTGATTCACGGCGGCCCACACAGCGCGATTACCGATGGTTTCCACTACCGCTGGAACGCGCAAACCTTTGCTTCTTGGGGTTATGTCACTGCATGGCCAAATTTTCATGGTTCAAGTGGTTTTGGCCAAGAGTTTGCCGATAGCATCAACCCTGACTGGAAGAACAAATCACTTGAAGATGTATTTAAAGCAACGGATTGGTTTAAACAGCAAGAGTGGATCGACAGCGAGCGTTTAGTGGCTGGGGGCGCAAGTTACGGCGGTTACTTAACCTCGATAATCTTGGGCCAAGAGCATCCGTTTAATGCCTTGATGATCCACGCAGCGGTGTACAACATGTACTCGCAAATGGCAGCAGATTTCTCGGTCCATAGTACCCGCTTTGGTAACTACTGGGAAAAGCCTGAGATCTACAAAGCGATCTCGCCGCACTACTTTGCCGAGAATTTTAACACCCCAACTTTGGTGATCCACGGTCAGCTTGATTACCGCGTACCTGTAGGACAAGGTTTTGAGCTGTTCCGCACCTTACAAACCCGTGGCATCGAATCTAAAATGATCTATTTTCCTGATGAGAATCACTGGATCATGAAGCCAAATAACTCTATCTATTGGTACAACCAAGTAGAAGACTGGATGACCCGCTTTGCCGAGCCTGGCGGACGTTAATCTGCGCTTGAAGTAACTAAGGGCTGCCAAATGGCAGCCTTTTTATTAACCCAAATCGGTCACAAATACATTGAAGGAAAATGATTTTCATCAGGCTTACATCATCATATCGCCCAGAGTAAGGATATTCTCATGCTGTTAAGGCTTTGGTTAAAAGAATATTTTTAGTGACCAGTTTTTGGCGCTTGCCGTTTATTAAAGCCATCACTAATTTAGCGAAGCGACTTTGCTTAAAATAATCTCAATAAAATCAATATCAAACATCAATTACAAGCGCATACTCATTGCCTCCCCTCCAGGCTAAACATGTCAACCTATTGGCACGCAAAGCACGGTAAACCCTATATTTTCAACAGCTTATTGCGTTTATTATTTTTAGCATTATGCTACATGCCAGTCAGCACACTAGACTGACTAAAAAGACAAAGGCAAACCAGTAGAAATGCTGGGACGCAAAGCTTCCGGTCTAAGGGAATTTCCTAAGATAGCGGGGACGCCAACCATAAGTTAGCACCAATACTCTTGGCGCTAGTTTAACTGTGCTCATGCTTTGTTTGCCTTATTGAAAACTCAATAAGGAACACTCTCTTGCAAGCTAAACTTTCAATATCCACATTAGTGGTTTCTTCACTGCTCGCGGCTAACAGCTATGCTGCGCTGCCAGGCACACCAAGCTTAGGCTGGGGTGAATCACAATTCTCAATCATCGAAGTCGACCAATCTGCAACGGCTTACAATAAACTAATAAAAGTCAAAGACGCTGCTGATGTGTCGGTTAACTGGAACCTTTGGAACGGTGACTTCGGTGACCTTGCTAAGGTATTTTTAGACGGTAATGAAGTTTGGCAAGGCCCCGCCGCCGCGTCAGGTGAAGCCACATTTAAAGTGAGCAAAGGTGGCCGCTATCAAATGCAGGTTGGCCTATGTAATGCTGATGGCTGCTCAATGAGTACCAGCAAAGAAATTGTGGTTGCAGATACCGATGGTAGCCACCTAAAACCGCTCAATGCCCCGATGCTTGAAAACAACCGTCCATACCAAAATAAGACAGGTAAAGTCGTCGGTACTTATTACGTTGAATGGGGCGTATACGACCGTAAGTTCCCGGTTGAAAAAATGCCCGCGCAAAACTTAACTCACGTATTGTATGGCTTTACGCCAATCTGTGGTGGTGACGGTATCAACGACAGCTTAAAAACTATCGAAGGCAGTTTCCAAGCGTTGCAACGTGCCTGTGAAGGTCGCGAAGATTTTAAAGTCGCAATCCATGATCCATGGGCGGCGATTCAAATGTCACAATCAGGTCTTTCAGGCTGGAACGAGCCTTACAAAGGTAACTTCGGCGCGTTAATGGCACTTAAGCAAGCGCAACCTGAGTTAGTGATCTTGCCATCAATCGGCGGCTGGACCTTGTCAGATCCGTTCTTCTTCTTTGATGACAAAGCTAAGCGCGCCACGTTCATTGAGTCAGCTCGTGAATTCCTATTAACGTGGAAGTTCTTCGACGGTCTAGATATCGACTGGGAATTCCCAGGTGGTGGCGGCGCTAACCCTAACCTAGGAAGCAGCAAAGACGGCGAAACCTACGTAACCTTGATGCGTGAACTGCGCGCAATGCTTGACGAGTTAAGCGCTGAAACTGGCCGCACTTATCAGCTAACTTCAGCTATCAACGTCGGTTACGACAAACTTAGCGCCGTTAACTACGCCGATGCTCAGCAGTACATGGACTACATCTTTATGATGGGCTATGACTTCAATGGCGCATGGCAGAACACAGATTTAGGCCATCAGACTGCCCTTTACGATGGTCACAGGCAAGAAAACACTAAGTACACCGCCGATAAAGGCACGCGTATCTTACTAGAGCAAGGCGTTGATCCCGCTAAACTGGTTCTAGGCGTGGCTAAGTATGGCCGCGGCTGGACGGGCGTCAGCGATTACAGCAATGGCAATCCATTTACTGGTACTGCCACAGGTCCTATCAAAGGTACTTGGGAAGATGGCGTTATTGATTACCGCGACATCATTAATAACCACATGGGCCCAGAGTGGGAATATGGTTACGACACTGCAGCTGAAGCGCCTTACCTATTTAAAGCCTCAAGCGGTGATTTAATCACTTATGATGATGAGCGTTCGGTTAAAGCCAAAGGCCAATATGTATTAGACAATCAACTTGCTGGTATTTTCTCTTGGGAAATTGATGCCGATAACGGTGATTTACTTAATGCTATGCACGAAGGCTTAGGTCACGGTGAAGGCACGACGCCACCTGTAAACAAAGCGCCGATTGCTAACGCCGGTGCTGATATCACAGTGACGGGCCCGGCAGATGCCGAGCTAAACGGTGGCAACTCTCGAGATCCTGAAAACAGCGCATTAACTTATCTGTGGACTCAAGTCTCTGGCCCTGCGCTAACCATCAGCAACAACGATAGCGCCATTGCCAATATCGAGTTAGAACTCGTTGAGCTTGATACTGAATATGAATTTAGCCTGACAGTGACCGATATCGAAGGCTTGTCAGCAACAGATACTGTTACTGTGACCAATAAAGCCCCTGCAGCTAACCAAGCACCAAGCGTAAGCTTAGTGACGAGTGTTGCAGTGGAATCTGCTAAGAAAGTAAGCCTAAATGCAAAAGCGGCTGACGCAGATGGTGACGCGCTAACTTATGCTTGGACCGTACCAGCGGATATCGCCTTTACAGGTCAAGGCAGCCATAGCATTACGATGACTGCGCCAAGGGTAACAGAAGCAACTGAGTTTAGCGTTTCTGTAACTGTGTCTGACGGCAGCTTAGATGCCAGCGCCTCAAGCTTGGTAAAAGTGAACGTTAAAGATGATGGCGGTGATAACGGCTGCGGCGCAACCGATCCAGATGCCGCTAACCACCCTGCGTGGCAATCAGCTAGCGTTTACACAGGCGGCGACGTAGTGAGTCACGACAACCTAGTTTGGCAAGCTAAATATTGGACTCAAGGTAATACGCCATCGCGTACTGCTGATCAGTGGTTATTAGTCAGCAATGTACAACTTGGCTGGAACAAAGGCGTAGCCTATAACGGCAACGACATTACTATGCACAACGGCCGTCAATGGCAAGCAAAGTGGTGGACAAAAGGCGATGAGCCTGGCGTTGCCAGTGTATGGGTAGATAAAGGCGCTGCAGGCTGTAAATAAGCCCTAGCCAGCCATGGGTGCAAAGCACTCACAAAAATGCCTGTCACACATTCTGACAGGCATTTTTATTTACGCGCTAACTCTACAACAGTATTAAGCCAGTTTAGGGTTGCAGCCCCACTTATTGTCTTCAGTCTTGCTATCAAGCACAAAGAAAATCAACAGGATTATCGCACCAATAAATGGGATCAATAAGATCAGCAACCACCAACCACTCTTGTTGATGTCATGCAGACGACGAACGGATAGCGCAAGGCTAGGAATAAATACCGCTAGCGCATATAAGCCACTAAACAGTCCCAATCCGGTTTCTAAACTCATGGTACCAAACAGGGTATCAAGCACTGATAGAACAATACTGAAGATGATATTGAATAAGGCAAACATCCAATATTCTTTACGTCTTGAGCGGCCTGAAAAATCAAAATATTTTTTAAAAGCAAGAAGATACCAATCCATGTATAGTTCCTTTTTATGATGACGATAAATATCGTATTAGCACGCATAGTAAACAATCAAAAGCCACAGTTTCAAGCCCCATAAGATAACTAAGTTAAGATAGCTAAAATAAAAGAACTAAAATAAGGTCACTATTTTAGTTCAGTTTAATCTAGATATGACTCGGGGTAGCTGATAGTTCAATCGGTACCATTCATATACAGAAGACCACGCATTCATCAAGCTATCGCATTACATCGAATGAATTTTCGCCAGCAACAAGCACGTTGTGCCACTGTCATCACACATTTCCAGTTATAAAGTAACTTTATTAGCTAAACCTCTACTATCAAACAATAAATCAGTTAACCTCCCATGTAAATATCGTCGGCATTCCAGCATATTTGGAATGGATTCAATGTTAATAGGACAGAAGTATGGACGCATTCAGCCACCTGCAAGTTATCGAGTTTAACCGCCACCAAGCCACTAGCATCGAGCAAGCCTTACAAATCTATCAAGCCAAACTAGAAGCTCATCAAGCCTTTGATAAAAGCGGTCGATTAAACTTGGTATTTATGGATAACAGCAGCGGCGCGCGTGAGCATCTGCAGCTTGATAACCTACAAGATAAACAGCTAGCAATGAAGGCGCTGAGCCTGAATCCAGACGGCGGCTATCGAAGCAATTATATCGTTAGCAGCGACCGCGAGATTTATCTGTCTGAAACCCTGCTATTTGCCCTCGCGCTTGAGCACGATTCACTAACCCCACAGCTGCGTATAACCGCGCAAGCCATGGTCAATTACGCCCGCTTTGAAAACGATACCAGTAAGATGTGGCTCGATGATACTCGGGTATTTGGCGCAGAACCGCTTTATATGATGGCGGCTAAAGATGCTAATGATGCAATTTATTTAGCGCAGTTTTTTATCCCATATTGGGATGATGAACATGCAACCGGCTATGAAGATATGTTGTTAAGCTTACTTGAGCAACATGGCTGGTGTGAGGCGATGATTAACGCCTTTATCTGGTGTGACAATCCACAGTTTAGATTCGCTTTCTACGGCAGTGATTGGGAGCAGCCAACCCCTAGATATCAGCCTCTTGGGGATTACTTAAAAGCTAATCCAGCGCAATACCCACGCTTTATTGAGTTAGTAAAGCAGCGTTTTCATGGCTTACCGGTCTTAGTTTATAGCGAAAATGAGCCTCTTTATAAGCAAAATCCCGTGTTGGATATCTACACCACACTACTTGCAGAGTGCTGCGGCCAACATGATGAAGATAGAAATCAGGAGCTAGCCGGGCATTTTATTAATGACAGCCTCGAAAATGAGGCGATGGATCTACAAAACCAACTCAAACTAGAACTTAACAAACCGCTGTGTTGTTATGCCGGTAGCGTTGCTCATAAGCAAGCGCTCCGATGCCAACGCGACAAGCGCGAAAAGGACCGTGATAAGTATCTCGGCGGTCTGCACATGTTCAGCGAATTTATTGCTAGCCTAGAGAATAGCCACGACCTACTCGCATACATCTCTACAGGTGAAAATCCTCAAGTACTTGATGACATTCAATCCTTTAATTTTATTAAGCACTGTAAACAGCATGCATTGTCGCTTTTCGAAACTATCGACGAAACCTGCTGGGAGATGAATAACTTTAATTCTGTGCGAGAGAACTTCCATGAACCTTTGCATTACCTAGCAAAAGATCTAATGCAAGATATAGATGATGACATGGATGAGGAAACGGTGAACGGCTTCATTCGCCGAGTCAGCATTCGCTCAGATGTTCACTCTAACAACAGCGCCAATAACAGCTCTAATAATGGCGCTGATATTGAAGCAATGACAGCAGCTAACACCCAACCACAAAGCCAAGTGCGCAGCGCGCAAACCATGCTGCATTTTATCGATATTTTCTATCGCTTATTCGGCCAGCAGCCCTTCGATGATGAACTGTGCGATATCCTGAGCGGAGAGTCTGTATACCAAGCGATTATCAGCGCTGAAGACTATTACGCTCGCTTTATGCCAATCGACGCCACAGCAAAACTTGACTCAGAAATAAGCGTAAAAGAGCGAAAATCCCTTGAGAGCCTGCTCGATGAGTATAGCGATATGGACAGTGCCGTCACTGCCGATATGCTTGAGCAAACCAATGAGCTATTTGCTAATCGAGCCTGCTTAAACAGCCAAGATTGGCCTGAAGATGAGCTCGGCATCGACGCTCTTTGCGCATACTTACTTTTGCAAGATAAACAGCACAATATTAATGATGACTACACTCAGGCGTTGCAAACCAAGCTGAGTGGCGTGTTTGAGCGTGCCGTTAACTTGATGCTAGAAAACGCCGATATTCTAGGCGAAGGTCCCTTTACTGAAAAAGGCTTAAACGACAGCGAGCTTGCACAGGTAAAAGGCTATTTTACTGGACCAACGCCAGAGCTACATCAACAACAGATAATCGCACTGTTAAACCAGCACCTTTATGGCCAAGATATCTGCCGCCAAACGGTACTCCATTTCCCTAAAATCAGCCCAATGCAGAAGAGCTATCTGTTTTTAAATGATTATGATGAAGATTATCAACGGGTGGTGCTAGCTTGTTTTTGGCTTAAACAGCTCAATAGTCCAGAAGCGTTAATCGCCAAGCGCATTTGGCAATTATTAGTCGCTATGGCGCCGATTAGAATTATCGGGCTGATGTGTAAAGCCTTTAGCGAACATACTCGCAGATGCATGTTTGACACACCGCAAGATGAAATAAACTTTTTCGATATGCTCAACAGCCATGGCATCGATAAAGCCTTCACTCAGACCTATCAAGTTGAGCAGTATATAGATAGATCATCACGCACGGATGATTACCTTAATTTAGTGGAATTAATGGGTGAGCTCGTTGATGAAGACTCTGATGTTACAGAGCAGGGTATTGCAGAGCCGGGCATGATAGCTGCAGCAAGACGCCAAGATGCCAAGGCGTTACTGTGCGGCCTAGATTATAGTTATCAACCGATTAAGCTTAGCTTTCATAAGCATGTGGCAATGCGCTTCCCTAGCCGCCCGTTGGCACTCGATAATGAGCTACAGCAATGCCTTGAGGACTTTATCAAACTCAATAATAACTCGTGGGAACAGGTGATTGAGCGTAAGTTTAAAGATGCTACAGTGTATTTTGACTTTTTATCAGACGAAAGCGACCTACCCAAAAAACTGAGGTTGCCTGTTACCCTGCACCCCAATGCCGATCTGAACCAAACTCGTCATTGTGACAAGATGAGCTGGATTAATGCCACTATCGCCCAGCATGTCGGTGACGAATTACAAATCTTAGTCGCCGACAAGAATTTCCCCCGTGACGGCAAGCTTTATATCGCAGGTCAGTTGCTTATCATTAATGACAGCGTCGATGCACAAAGCGTGATTAACGCCGTTGCCCAACTGCCTAGTAGTGAAGAGCGTGAACTGTTACTTAAGCAAAATCTATGGGCGTACCTGCAGGGGAATTTAGCCTATGATGCCTTTACAACTCAGTTTAGTGAATGTATAGAATACGAAACGGTTACTGGCCTAAAAGAGCGTCAAAGTCATAGTTTAGGCCAATACTTGTGGCTACTTGATGATGAACGCTGCGGCCGTTTGCTGCACTTACTGGCTAATCATAGTTATCGTAGCTACAAGATTATTTTCGAGCAGCTTGTTACCGGCTATATGGACCAGCTTACCCTACAAGGCAAAATGGATTTAGCCACTCGCTTAGAGTGCGATGAAGATGATTATGAACAGGCTGCGTATCAAGCAATGCTTGATTGGTTATTTAGTCATGATGTGAAACCTGAATACCTGCTGCTATATATGATCAAAAACTACCATCCATGCATGGCCGATTATATTGCCGCCATGGCACGCCGAAATGAAATCAAATCCTTAATGCCGTTTTTACATATTCAAACCAAGGCAGATCTAGTCGACATATTGGCTGAACAAGCAGATTGCGCCGAGCTAATGAGCCTTTTTACCAAAGAAAAGTCACGACAAATACGCGATCGTGTAGAAGCAGCATTAAAATAAATAGCACCAAGCTCTCAACTAACGAAGTTGGTACTTTTTTATAGTACCAACTTCGCCTAAATTGTTTAAAACCAACAAAAGTAAGGAAGTACAATATGTTAAAAGCTATTTTAATCAGTATCGTTTGCTTTGCCGCTTTTGCCGGGCTACTTCAAGGTACGCATCATCTCTATATTGCTTACGCTGACAATGAAGTCGCGTTATACGGTGTTGCGGCACTGATTTGTCTTATGTGGGCTTGCCTGATTGGTGGCTTTGTCAGCCTGGCTTATCCCACTCTAAAAAAATGGTGGCTACAACAGCGATAGTGACTTAGAGCGATATTGGCACTAAAGCAAATTCGCGTAGGGATCTTCACAGCGCTGCAAATGACTAACCATATCACCTTGAAGTTCAGGGTGATTATTAGCTGTTTGCTTGTCATTGTTGACCGAAATAAGCTGAACTTTGGCGCAATGATCAATTTCAGCGTTTGTAGCAAGCCAAACTGGCATCATATTCAGTGGGTTAATAAAGTAATATTGACCCGCTTTATGGTCACTTAAGTTCGTCCAACGCGTACACGTTGCCTCAGCCTTTTTATCTGGGTTAAAGAGAAATGGCACGGCACCGTTTTGCATCAGCGCACGGGTCTGCGCCAACACAGCAGCAGGATCTTGTGCGGCATCAGATAAGGTCAAATAAAAAGCGGCTCGCTCAAAACTTTGCGTAGGTGATGTGCCACCTGGAACGGTAAACATTGGCGTCGTGATTGCAGGCTCCGTTTGCCCCCATTGATATTGCCAATATTTTAAAATATTTAATTGGGTCGGATAATCAGGCTCATTGGTTACGATTTGATCTGCTTCCCCAGAATAGACACTCAATTGGCCTTCTTTCACTTCGATAATCGCTGATTGCCCATCTTTATCTGATATCGCAAGATGAATATTACTCGGCACTAATGCTGTCGCATTGCCCCCTTCTGGCACATTATCTTGAATTAACTGTAAATGATTATTGCGTGCATATTCGACCACAGACTTAACACTCGAAAAGCAATCTAAAATATACTGTGGCCAACGTAGTACGCTAATGTTGCCATTTTTCAATTGTGGATTAGGCTCACCATAGGTCGCTGGGGTATCGTACAACGCATTTACCACTAGACCCTTTACATTCATGCCATCAACTGTCGCATAACCTTGGATATTGTCCCCCATCACAGAGGCCACACTGGCATACGTAGAGTGCCAGCAAAATATCGCATCAGGGCCGATATCAAGTTCATTGGCTTTCGCTACACTTAGCCCCTTCTTAGCCAACCCTTTTGGGAAATGAAATAAACTCGCCTCTATAGGCCTAAACCAGTTCATATTTCTGCCCGTTACAGGAAAGTTTGGATTGAGGTTATTTAACACTCTTAAGCACATATTAGTTCCTTTAATTGCTATTATTTTTAAATGGTTGCTTGAAATAAACCCAAAGTACAATAACATGTAGGCAACAAGGTAGGGATGGAAGTAACATGGATGCTATAGAGCTAGATAACACTCATCGGCTAAGATGCTCTGTATTAGCAGGTGTGTGTGGCTTATTAGGTGCAATAGGCTGTTTTCTCGGTATCATCAACCTATTTATTAGTGGGAAGTGGCCAGTTTTAGCCTATTTACAGTTCCTTTACAGTCTATTCTCATTCTATTTATTGTGGCGGGTGTACAACAATAAACATAAAGTTTGGCAAACTCACCTCTATGTTTCCAGTCTAACGGCCCTAGTCATCTATGCCGTTTATATCTCTGCAATCAATAGCTTTATTTTTTGTTGGGCATTAGTTCTCCCTACAGTGTATTACCTTATTCTTGGTAAAAAATATGCAAGCATTCCCATCTTTATCATGTTTATTATGGTTACCATTGATCTCATCAATAAGTATGGCCTTGCCTTAAGCCCTGTCTTAGTCAACTTTATCTGCAGTTATCTGATAATTTGGATTGTTTCTCATACCTACGAAAAAAATAGAGCCCACTCGGAAGCTGAGCTACAAAAGCTAGCCCTCAAAGATCCACTCACCCAAAGCTTTAATCGACTTGCGCTCACTAGAAAATTTGCGCTGGCTGACACGCAATCAATGAACAAAAACGATAAAAACATGCATATGCTGATCTTAGATATTGACCACTTTAAGCATATTAATGACAACTATGGCCATGAGGCTGGTGACCATATCCTTCAGCGCTGTGCCAATTTGTTAAGCAGTATAGCGGGCGATAACAATATTTTTCGTATTGGTGGAGAAGAATTTTGCGTGCTTGTTGAATCTGCTAGCAACAAAGAAGCGATTGCTTTAGCTGAGTCAATCAGAGCTCAGATAGCGAGTGCTATTTTTGTAGTACAAGATAAGAGTATAGATATAGAGGTGGGGATCACAGTCAGTATCGGTATCAGTCATTATCGCCAAGGAATGGATTTATCTCACCTGCTACGAGAGGCCGATCTATGCCTTTATCAGGCCAAAGGAAATGGTCGAGACCAAGTGGTCTACCCATTACTATCTTTACCCGTTTCAGCCTAAATACAGGCCTGAGTTCTCATTTTGCGACTCAAGCCTGACTCATATAGGCGAACTAGTGCAGCTTCATTCTCGGTCTCACCACTCGCATCAGCTTTTCGGCACACCATAACGCGATGGTCTTTAAGGTGCCATGAATGGCTTGCTGATGCATACGATATAGCGAAATATAAACCAGACGTGCAATCTTACCTTCAACAAACATGCTGTTTTTAGTTAGGTTGCCCATCAAGCTACCGACTGTGCTATAACGCGAAAGATTAACCAGTGAGCCATGATCGACATACACATAATCATGTAGTGGCTCACCTTTCAGCTCATTAAGAATGTTCTTCTCGACACACTCTGCCATCTGATGCGCAGATTGTGCTCTTGGTGGCACAAAGCTGCCATCAGCTTGCTGACAAGCACAGCAATCACCAATCACGTAAATATCATCGCTTACGGTACTGAGTAGATTAGGCTTAACCATAATTTGGTTAGCACGGTTAAGCTCAAAAAAGCCGATATCTTTAATAAAGTCTGCCGCCTTAACGCCTGCAGCCCAAAGCATAATGTTAGCTTCAATTAACTGACCTTCAGAGGTCACAAAACCCTCAGCCGTCGCTTCGCTAATACGGGTGTTTTCCATCACATTAACCCCCAATTTACTTAGCTCAGTTCTTGCCGAGGTGGCAATACGTTCAGGCAAGGCTGGTAAAATACGCTCACCCGCCTCAATCAAGTGAATATTAAGTTTTTCAGCCGTCATCTTGCTTAAGCCGTAAACCTTAAGCATATCGGTTACATGGTACAGTTCAGCCGATAATTCAACACCTGTTGCGCCGCCACCGACAATGGCAATATTAAGCTCATTAATCGTTTCTGACTGATGCACTCGCGTAAAGCTGTCTAGCAACGCATTATGAAAACGATTCGCTTGCTGATGTGAGTCTAGGAAGAAGCAATTCTCTTTAACACCTGGAGTATTAAAGTCATTACTGACGCTACCAATTGCGATGACTAATTTGTCATATTGAATTTGACGTTCAGGCAACATCACCTTACCCGCCTCATCAATAATGGGCGCCACAGACAGTGACTGACTTTTCTCATCTAAACCACAAAATGTGCCTAGCTGAAACTGATAACCATGTTTAGCTGCGTGAGCAGAATACACAACGCCATCAAGCGCAGAGTCCAGTGAGCCCGTCGCCACTTCATGCAATAATGGCTTCCAAATATGAGTACGATTCTTATCGACTAAGATAATTTGGGCTAGGTTTTTTCTACCCAGTTTATGCCCCAATTGCGTTGCTAGCTCTAAACCACCAGCGCCACCACCTACAATCACAATTTTTGGGTTTGCCGATCTCATCACTTCATTCCTCTATAGGCCAAATATTGCGCCCTTTACAAGGCGGCAATCGAGCCAGACTCTAAATTAACTATCACTTACTTAATACTGCTATGTTGACGCAAAACATGACCTAAGTCACGTTGATAAAATCCAAAAATTTGACATTTTTCAGCACTTTTAACTAGCCAGCAAAAAAGTTACAACACAACAGGGTGGATAAAATCACCAATGACAGCATCTTTAACACTTAAGTAAATATCACCTATTTATTACCACTAGAGCTTACAAGCTTACATTGAGCAGCAAGCGAACTTGTCGCTCTGTGCTTATTCAAATTATTGCTAGTGATGTCTAACTTCATTCAATATTTGCTAGCGCGAAAGCAAACAAAAGACTAATTTAGCCGCCCTTTTCATTCACTAACCGAAAATATGAATATCAAATCCTTTGTGGCTGGCTTAATGATGGCTGCAAGCATGCTAGCAGTAAGCAATATTGCTATGGCTGATGAGCAAATTACTTTAGGTCGTACGATCTTATTGAGCGGCGGCGATCACGGCGCAAAAATTCCGCTATTGATTTGCCGTAAAACTGACGCGATTCGTGTAAAGGCTGAGCGCGATCTGCATTTAGAAAAAATCAAAGTCACCTTTAATAACGGCCAGACTAAGACAATTCGCTTCTATCGTGATCTAAAGAAAAACCAACACACTGACTGGCGTGGTTTCGCTTACCGTCGCTGTGTAAAAAAGCTGGAAGTCTTCGGTAACTCTGATGGTTCTAAAGCAGGTGTTAAAGTTTACGGCCGTAAAAAGTAATACCTCCAGAAGTAGACGTCTGTACTATTGACGACTTATTTAGCGGTTGCTACTTTAGCCGATAAAGTAAAGTGACTGTATTTATGTCAAGCACCACCGTGAGTGGTTACTCGGGATATTTATGGTCATTTTAAAGGATGTGTTTGACTTACATGGAGTAAATTATGAAAAAGATTCTTCTTTGCACATTCGTGCTAAGCCTTTGCGCCTGCAAAAGTAACGACATCAAAAACATTGCAGATTCCGTTTCAGATATCGCTAGCATAGGCTCATCCACTAGCGGCTCTTCTAATCCAGGTTACAGCCACGACAAACCACAATATTCAAATCAATCTGAAGATGTTTATGCCGCACTGACGGGGAAAACGAGCAGAGATTTTGGCGTTATTCGCTCAATTGAATCTGAAAAAAACCCTAAAGGCATGACCATGGTGCGTTTCGTTGCCTTCCATCAAGATAGTGGGGCAGCAATGGAAAGCGATCAATACCTATATGCCGTTGATGACAATGGCTGGATGGCAGATAAAAGCATAGCTGCGTACGATACTCGCACGACGATGCTTAATAGCGGCCAATATTACCTGAAAGCAAAATCAGACCAAGGCAAGTTCTACACCACCGGAATGATCAATGTCACCCCTGGAGTAACTAACGTAGTGACGATTGATCTCGAGTAGCTATAGCCTAAATATGTCTGCGATAAACACCAATCCTAATACAAAAATGACCACTTAATAGTGGTCATTTTTCATTGAGCTATGATCTTGAGCTATGGCTCATTAAACTATGATCATTAAGCTATGATCATTGAGCTATGATCATTGAGCCATGATTCATTGAGCCAATGCTTATTGGAAGTTAATTGGCTTGTTGCTGACATTCGAGCAATAGCTGCTGAAAATGCGCGCCTAAATCTTGGCTAGCAAACTCTTCACTTGCCGTTGCCATCTGCTGCAACTGTTGTAACCCTTGCTCAACACCTTGTTCGGCAATGATCTGTTTAGCGTAAGCCGCCGCATCGGCGCCTTTTTGCAGCAGGCTAGACATATTCTCTAGGCTAAAATCCTGCTCCATCAAGCCTTCTAGTTCACTAAGCAGCTCTGCAATCTTTGCCGACTCGACTAAAGCGCCCTCAACATTAACAAGCTCACCAACTGGATCCATCTCCAGTTTACTGGCAACACAAGCAGCAACACTACCTGCGTCGGCGCCATTTGCTACCGCTTCAATGCCTTGAGTACGGATCTGTTCAATTACTTGCTGTAACTGCTCATTTTTGGCTAACCAAGCTTGTTCTAATTGCTGCTTTTCATCACCACCAAAATAACCACAACCACTTAGGCTAAACGCCAAAACAGCCGGAACTATAACCGTCTTTAACTGCATTTATATACTCCAAAAATCAAAGGCTAATTAGCCACTACCGCTAGTATACCTAGTTAATTAAATAGCGACTTTTAAACTTAATTAATCTTCAGCTGCAACTCAACTCTGACACGCCCTATAACACCTATAGATAAACGCACTTTTTAATGCAGCATTTCAGGCTATTACTCTTTTTTGGTAACCAAAATCTCATTTAAATTTCATCAAACTTTGACTTTGTATACATTATATTGTTAAGGTTCGGTTAAATTTAACAATAAAATAACAAGCAGCTTAACTCGGATAGTTAAGTATTTACAGTCAAAAGGAAGTTGATACGACTAATTTAGGGATCCGGTTAAGGTTATAGCACCTAACCTCAACACCCTCTAACCTACTGAGGTTATATAACTATGATAAAAAAGATAACAACCAACTTCCCCAATATTCTTTCGCGCAAATCCATCTTAACCAGTGCGATCCTTGCATCAATCAACGTCGGAGCTGTACAAGCTGCAGAAATGTGCGGCGACAAAACCTTAGACCGGCAAGGTGAAGTACCGGCGAATCAAACTCACTGCATCACCGATTATGGTCATTACCTGTATATTAATGTTCCTTACGAAAACAGTAATGTCACTATCAGTACATCAGGTGGCACCTATACCGGTAGTGATGCCGAGTTAATACTCTACGATGGCAGCGACTGGAGCGGCAACCAAGAACTTATTAGTAATACTCCAGGCACTAATGACGAGCAGCTTTCTTTTGTTTCTCGTGCTGGTGAACGATATTTTAAAATTAATGGCAACATTCAAGAAACCACATTAGAAGTGACTATTACGGGGGGAGATGTACCACCGCCTATGGGTGACTACATTGTGTTTAATACCAATATTGACGTTGCTCTGCCAGCTCCTGCTATCACCTCTAAGAGCCAATATGGTGCTACGATTGCAACCATTCTGGCCGCCAGCTATAGCGACTTTGAAACCATTGCAGGAGCAAGCCAAGATCCCATTACTGACGTTGCTGAAGCGCTACATTACTTAGCAAGCGCTGATGACTTAGCCGATCCAGATCTAAACCAACTTCTATATTTTCTCGCATCATATAAATATTACGCAGAGGCAATGACAGATGCTGAAGCGCAGCAATTGAGCATTGCGCTGCAGGCTGTAGCCAAAATGACTAACTTTATCGGCGATGCTGGCGGCGTTATCCAAGAAGGCTTTGCTGGTGCATTGAAGAATTTCGAGCGTGGTGCAGGAGCGGTATACTTTAAAGATCTACTGCCTCATCTCCTTGCCAGTATTCAATATTACTCAGAGCAATCTAACCCATTTGCAGGTAACAACGCGGGTGATGCGGCAATGGAGCTGCTAAAGGCCATTAATTCTGCGGCCTATTATGGTGACTCTGCAACAAAAGCTGCTTATAACGACAATATGCTCGACGTATTGTCTGTTATGCGCTCTTTTGCTTATCTAGGCGAAACTTCACTTGATATGCGTTGGCCTGCAGAAGACGATAGAAAGTGGATTGTGCCACATACTCTTATCGCGCTAGGAAAAATATCAACCATTGCGACTGATGAAGCAAAAGCACGCTTTGACAGTACAGTGCTAGAAGTTCATGACAAAATTTCGGCGATCATCTCTCTTGAGACGACCGAAACTATGGTGACTAAGAATTACTTAGAATCTGCCGAGCGCCAATGTGAAGCCGGTGATGCCTTGTTTGGTAAGTGTATCGTGCCGCCAAAAGAGGAAGATATTTTAAGCGTGCGTCATGAGTGTACTGACAAGTTAATCATTCGCGCTCAAAGCAGTATCTCACAAGCAACGCTAACTCAATCTTGTGCCGACTTGGCCGAGCAAGAAGCTGAGTTTCACGCCTTCTTTAATACTAATGGCATTCCGGTAGCAGGCGATCAAAATGAAGTACTTGAGGTCGTAGCCTTCGCTTCACCTGAAGATTATGAAAAATATGCCCCAGAGTTCTTTGGTATTAGTACTGATAATGGCGGTATGTACCTTGAAGGTTCACCTGAGGTTGTAGGCAATCAGGCACGCTTTATTGCCATGCAGTGCCCGGATTCATGGGTTGGCAACTCTTGCCAATATGAAGATCAAATCTATAACCTGCGCCATGAATTTGTGCATTACCTAGATGGCCGTTATATCAAAAAAGGCTCTTACGGTTCGTTCGACTACAACGTGTCTTGGTCAGAAGGTATGGCAGAGTATTTAGCCAACGGTCATGATCACCCAAGAACCAATAACACGCTAGAAGGCAAGACCATTCCACCGCTCTACAACCTACTGTTTATGGCTTATGGATACGATGAGCTCTATCCTTGGAGTTATTACGCAATGCGTTATTTGTCTGAAGAGCACCCTGACGAAATTGTGAAGGTAACCCAAGCACTGCAAGCCGGTGACAAAGATGCCTATACAGAAGTACTCAAAGGCGTGGCCGAGCGCACTGAATCTGGTTTTGAAGCGTTTGTCTTAGCGAATGCCGATGTTGTTGCCCCACCAGCTGCCACAATACCCGCAAACAATGTAATAGGTGAGTGTGCACTAACTCAGCAATATGCGCGTCACATCGATGCCGACAAAATTGACTTTACCATCACCAATAGTACTGATACCCCAGTGTCACTATTCTGGGTAGACAATAATAAAGGCACAGCCAACTTTGCTAACAATTATAAAACGCTGAATCTTGGTGAAAGCTACAGTTCTGAAAATTGGCGTCAAGGCGATCGCATGATGCTGAGCGACAACGCAATGAACTGTTTAGGTGTGAGCGTAATGACCCATGCCAGCAACGACTTCACGATTGAGCAAGAATTGGTAAAAGATGTAGTACCTGAGCAGATCCCAGCACAGGATCTACTTGGCAGCTGCGATCTGATTAGACCTCACCTCATCAAAGATGAGTCTCACGAGTTCACCATTACCAATACCACGGACTACCCAGTTCGCCTGTTCCGTATTGATAATCTGACTGGCAAACCAAAATATGCAAGCGCCGCCACGGGCTTTGACTTTGGCTATGGCACACTCAACCAAGGCGAAAGTTATACATCGGATATTTGGTATGGTGACCGTCGCTTTGTGGTAACCGATGCGCGTCTTAATTGTTTAAGTGTCGGCGTACTCAATAATCCAACAGCTGACTTTACCATTGATGAAACCACTATCGCTAACGCGGCAGAGCCAGAAGTCATTCCAGCAGCGAATACCATTGGTAGTTGTGATCTTCAAGCTAAGCACTTAGTGGGCCCATTTGAAGCTGACTTCTCATTTACTAACACCACTAATACACCTGTACGTATTCACCGTGTAGACAATGAAACCGGAGAGCTCAGTGAAAGCTTTGGCTTTACCACTATCGCAAACGGTGAGACTTACGACAGTGAAACGACCTGGAAGTGGTTTGGTAACCGCCGCGCAGCCATTACTGATGAAAACAATCAGTGTTTAGGCGTAGCTGTGATGGACCAAGAGGAAGAGTTCAATGAGTACCTAATTACTGACGAATTGCTCGATGGTAATGTTACCGTACCTGTTGATACGGACGGCGACGGCGTGATTGATAGCCAAGACGCATTCCCAAATGATCCATCTGAAACTACTGATAGCGATGGTGACGGTGTGGGTAACAACGGCGATGCCTTCCCGAATGATGCGACTGAATCTGTCGACTCTGATGGAGACGGTGTGGGTAACAACGGTGATGCCTTCCCGAATGATGCGACTGAATCTGTCGACTCTGATGGAGACGGTGTGGGTAACAACGGCGATGCCTTCCCTAACGATGCGACTGAATCTGTCGACTCTGACGGTGACGGTGTGGGTAACAACGGCGATGCCTTCCCTAACGATGCGACTGAATCTGTCGACTCTGATGGAGACGGTGTGGGTAACAACGGCGATGCCTTCCCGAATGATGCAACAGAAACGCTTGATACTGATGGTGATGGCATAGGTGACAATAGTGATGCTTTCCCAAGCGATCCTAACAATGGCGTGGTAGCACATTGCGGCGCAGCGACCATTGGCTCAGGTAAGTTAACCCTTGAAAAGCAAGAATGCGTAAGCGGCGGTAAATCAAGCTTCTACGTATGGGTTGAGCAGGACAATACAAACCTGTATATCAGCACTCAAGGCGGTGATGGCAATGCCAACATTTACTTCAGTGCAGACACTTGGGCATCAGCAACAAGCTCGCAAGCTAAGTCTGAAGCGAGTGGTAATAATGAGCAACTACATGTTGTCGCTAATCGCGGCTGGCGCTACATTGCCATTGATACCAACTCAAGCTACAGCGGTGTATCAATGACCGTTAGCCTAACTGACAATTCGACAGAAACTCCTGTTGAACCAGTGGAGCCGGAAGTACCAACAGCATTAGAAAATATGTGTGCCACCAGTACGGCTAAAGATTATGGCAGCATCAGTAACGGTGTCCCTATCTGTGTTAAAGATGGTCGCTCATCTTTCTACATCTATATCCCTAGGGATACTCAGAGCCTAACCGCCGAAACAGGACACGGTACGGGTGAACTAGAGCTATATGTAGGTGAGAGCTGGCCTGATGCCGACAACAACACGGGGAAGTCAACCAATGTGGGGACTCAGGAGCAAGTTGTTGTTCAGCAACCTGATTATGGTTGGTACTACATTTCAGTGCAGAGCACACCAAGCAGTGAGGATGTCACACTGAAGGTCACGCTCAAATAGGCTACTTTCAACGGTATTCATAACAGACTCGCTAAAAGCAAACCCATGTGGTTTGCTTTTTTATGTCTGCAGTCTGCTTAATATTAACCCATTCATTTCCAGAAATAGGCTGAACCCTTTTAGCATTTCGAGCGTAATGCTCTGTAGCGATAGTCACTGCTGCTTAATAGGAGACAATTATGGGTATGTTTCAGTCACTCAGCCAAACATTTCACTCTTCGTCGACCCATCCTCGTATCATTGGTGTCGCCGACGCACCGCATTACCTTGTTGGTGCAATGGATGATAACGATAACTTTGTTCAACTTGATGAGGAAACCAGCGTGCAATGTGTCACTTCGCTTGCTCAAGCAAAGCAATTATTACGACGTCATCATTATCAAGTAGCAGAGCTTGAATACCAGACTGCTTACGATGAAATGTGCGGCCTTTCGTGCACCAGCAACTACAAAGAAACCATTAAACTTTAACCGATAACGCCCTAAGCAATTGCACTTATCGAGCGACTAATCTTTTAGTTTCATATATTGCTTAGGTGATTGGCCCAACGTCTTTTTGAAAAAAGTAATGAACGCACTAACAGACTCATAACCTAGCTCTTCAGCAATACGTTGCACCGAATCGCCTGTCGCCAGTTTTTGTAAAGCTAAAACAATATGTAGCTGTCCACGCCAACGACCAAAACTAAGACCGATTTCACTCTTAACTAAACGCGCAAGCGTGCGCTCACTCATCGCATATTGTCCCGCCCATTGCGCTACTGTGCGCCTATCTTCTGGCGATGTAATCAAGGCATTGGCAATGGATTTCAATCTCGGCTCAGTCGGGATAGGAAAGTCATAGTGCTGTGTTGGCATAGTCCGCAGCTGATCGATAAGCACTCCCACCAATTTGTCGGTTGAGCTATTTTGCGGATAATGTTGTTCAACAAGCGTCAAATGAGCAATGAGCTCTCTGATTAAAGGAGTCACAGATAAAGTACAACTGCGATCAGGCATGCCAGCGACATCAGGGTCGACAAACAACATACACACATTAGCGTTTTTCGAGATCTGATTGCAGTGAGGCACCTGGCTTGGGATCCAAACAGCACAATTGGGTGGCACAATCCAAATTGCGTCATCAATTTTACATTTTACAAAGCCACTCAGTGCGAGTACCAATTGACACTTTCGATGCTGATGAAACGGAGTTTCAGCATCTTCTTCTTCCCCGACTAAGCGCAGTGCCACCACAGGTTGAGGGTAATTGTCGGAGTCAAACTCCGGTAGTGAGGGCGTACCGAACTTCATAGCATGACCGTTTTTAGCAACATAGAGTCACTATAGCTCAATACAGCAAGCATTTAGAAGCGTAAGCTATCGCACTTTCATATTCTCAAAAGGTGCCTATTATGACGTTATCGCATCCTTCTCGTGTTGCCAGCAGCGCATTTTTACTGCTTGGTGTGTTATTAATCTCCATTAGCTTACGCAGCCCTATTACGGGTGTTGGCCCTTTACTTGACGCCATAAGAACAGACTTGCACCTGTCTGCAACACAGGCAGGAATGTTGACCACCTTGCCTTTGTTAGCTTTTGCTTTCTTCTCACCCGTTGCCTCCAAACTTGCACGCAAGCGTGGTCTTGAGCAAGCGCTCATGCTATCGCTATTGTTTATTCTTATCGGTTTAACAGTCAGGTCTTTGGGTTCATCAAGCACTCTTTTTCTCGGAACCGTCATCATAGGTGCCGGTATCGCCTTTGCTAACGTGCTACTACCAAGCTTAATGAAGCGCGACTTTCCAACTAAAATTGCCACCATGACCTCGATGTACGTATTGATGATGGGCGCGGGCTCAGCAATGAGTGCGAGCTTAGCGATACCGTTAGTCGATATGGCTGAACAGTTATCGATAAGTTTTATTCCAAGTTGGGCGTTTTCATTGGGTAGTTTAGTGATATTCCCGATTATCGCGATCTTGGTATGGCTGCCACAGATGCGTAACCACACACCACCGAGCAAAGACACGCAGGCGCTCGATAGCCATAGTTACTTATGGCGTCACGTTAGCGCTTGGCAGATCACGCTATTTTTGGCTTTAAATTCTTTCTTGATGTATATCTTTATCAGTTGGCTGCCGACAATTTTAGTCGACTGCGGTTACAGCCATCATGAGGCGGGGGTGATCCATGGCATGTTGCAACTGTTCACAGCGGTACCCGCTTTAGTATTAATTCCGTTTATGAGTAAGCTTAAAGACAAACGCTTGCTCAGCTTTGGCCTAACATTTTTGGCATTTATTGGCATTATGGGGCTGCTACTGAAACCTGAGTTTGCCATGGTTTGGGGTATGTTATTTGGCTTTGGTGCTGGAGGTGGCTTTATTCTAGCATTAGCCTTAATAAGCCTGCGTACCGCTAGTGCACACCAGGCTGCGACGTTATCAGGTATGGCGCAGTTTTTAGGTTATCTGTTGGCAGCCACAGGCCCTATGATAATTGGCGAGCTACACGAACAAACCGCAAGTTGGCAGTTGCCATTAATCATCTGCGCTATTTGTGCTGTGCTCTGGGGGGTGTTCGCATTTTTAGCGGCAAAAGATGAGTTAATCCAGCCTCCTAATCACAATCACAATGGCAATGGCAATGGCAATGACGCATTAGTCACAGCCCAGCCTTAGATCCGCAAGTAGCAAGGGAGCATAAAACTCCCTTGTTATCGCCGCAATGCTCTATCGCCTAACTCGCCTCCACCCCTAAAGAATTGGGTTTTATTATCCGTACTAAAAAGTGATGAACAATCCAAATCACTACCGAGGTCAAAATCACGGCCACGACGATTGAACTAAACCGGTAACAGATAGAGAAAAATGCATCTTGCTGCTCAGGAATAAAAGCACTTGTTAGCGGCACCGTCAGTGCCGACATCGCCGAAAAACCGATCCCCGCTTTGATACCTCCGATTGCCAGCCAGCGGCAAAATATAGCGGCTGCAATGGCGTACCCCAGCAAAAATAGCAGCATGTTGTTCGCTAAGCTATAGAGAGTTAACTGCAGCACTAAACCTGCTAAACAACCTAAAAATGTGCCGATGATACGGATTTTAGCTACCGCCATAGAGCCAATAAAAGTCATCGGCGCCAGTACAATAAAAATAGAAGCTTGAGCCGATAAGGAATCATTGAGATCTGCCACTTGAAACAGGATAAATGCCGCCATGGCAATAATCCAGCCGAGTGCGGCTTGCCTCACCATGCCTACATGATCTTTGCGTTGATTATCGATATGCGCCCGAGCGCCATTATTGCTGTCTAAGCTGGGTAAAGCCTGTTTAGTGACAGGCTCAGGAAATAGATAGAATGCAAGAGCGACAACGGGCCCAGTTAGCAGGGCAGAAGCAAGTAACCCCATTACAAAATCTTCTAAGTCAAAGCCCTGATAACTGCCAAAGTTAAGCAAAATCGAGCCCATTAATAGCCCTATATAACCAAAAAGGTAGCTGCTTTTATGGGTCATGGCGATACACTTAAACATCATCATAATCGCTACAGCTAGGGTCATTAATAGTGGGTAAGGCTGGAAAAATCCAACAATAAAAGTGACCTGTAAACAGACCCAAGTTACCCCCAAAATAAGCTGCACTATGATGCCTGTGTTCCACCTATCAATTTGAGTTAAGACAAACATGGGTAACAGCGCGGCAAACATGCCGTTTGACCAGCCAAACACTAAGGTAACAGCCAAGCCAAACACACAACCAAACCAGATCCGTTGAGTCTTTATTAATGTTTTTCGTTGCACAACCAGCCCCCCTTGCACGGCTTAAAATCAGTAAACCTTGGCTTAAACTCAGTAAATGTTGACTTAAAATCAGTAGATATAATGAAGTAAGCTCACAATATGAATTTGAGCCTTAGCCAGAAATCCCCACACAATATTGTCTTCTGGATACAATACGACTGTAGCGCGAGAACCAACAAATAGCGGTTGTGGTAAAGGATTGTGGCTGGTTAAGTTAATTCTGACTCGCTGTGCATCACGTACCCAGCGGTTATTAACTTCCACATGAGTCAGCTGGCCGTTAGGGCTTTGCTGCGCGGCGGCGACACCAAAGTCACGGCTTTGCACATTGAAGCTAAAGACACGCCCCGGAAACGCGTCAAATGCCACCAGTGCGCTTGTTTTAGGGGTAATATTCGCAACCGCTTTTTCTCGATAATCCGCCGCAACCCAAAGCGAATCAGTGGGAATAAATGTCAGTAGCGGCATGTTCGCATTGGCGGTACTGCCCACTTTGAGCTGCAAGTTGGTCACCACACCATCGCTAGGGGCAAACACTTGGGTATGAGAAAGGTCTAATTGCGCCTGCTTTAATGTATTTTGTGCGGCGCGAACGCCACTACTTTGCCCTGGAAGTCCACCTAACTGCACTTTTAACACGAGCAACTCCTGCTTAGCAGCATGCAGATTCGATAGCGAGGCATTATTGTTAGCCAGCGAATTATCCAGCATCGACGCCGAAACTAACTTTTGCTTTGCCAATTTATTTATTCGGTTAAATTCGCTATTGGCATTTTTAAAAGCGGCCTGATTAGTCGCAACATTAGCTTCAGCCACTGCAACCTTGGCATACATAGCCTCTTCTTGTTCGCTCGCCTGCTCTAGCGCTAACTGCGCCTTTTCCACTGCCAATCGGTATTTACGGTCATCAATGCTAAAAAGCGGGTCACCTTTACGCATTTTTTGATTATTCTCAGCCTGAACGTCCACCACAGTACCTGTTACTTCTGCTGCGACTTGAACCACATAGCCTTGCACCCGGCTTTCAGTGGTGAGTGGAGCATAGCGATCAGCAATAACGATATAGCCAATAAAAATAATAAATAGAATAATGAGGCTTTGCATCCAACGACGAAAAGCATGTTCTGCGGTTTGCATGGATAAGTCCAAGGTCGATCTGAGGGGCAAGTATTATAGATATTGCTAATTAGATTAAATAGAATGACAAATAGCACATTTACAACCTATAGGTAGGACAATGAACATTAGCATGGATGATCTACACCTGTTTGTATTAACTGTTCAACATGGAGGGATCAGCGCTGCAGCAAAACAGCATTCGTTACAGCGTTCGAAAGTAAGCCGGCGCTTACAAGAACTGGAAAAGGCTTTGGGTTGCCAATTACTTATTCGCACCACACGCCAAATAGAGCTCACAGAAAATGGTCGCTTGTTGTACCAGCAAATTAATCAGCCATTAAGTGGCGTGGCGCATGCGGCAAAGTTACTCAGTAATCAGCAAAAGTCTTTGCAAGGGGTATTAAGAGTCGCCGTTCCCGCCGCGCTTATTACCTCTAATATGTTCAGCCTATTGATCGATAATTATCTTGAGCAGTTTCCAGATGTATTATTAGAAGTGTTGCATTGTCAGGAAAGTGTCGACCTTAAACGAGACAACGTCGATATCCAGATCTTACCCGATGGGGTTAAGGTGATAAATGAGGATTATGTACAGCAAACTCTATTGCGATTCCCGAGTAGCTTAGTCGCGTCTGCTGATTACTTGCAAAATCATGAGCCTATAGTCGATTTTGACGACTTGTTTAAGCACCCTATCATGGTGAGCCGTTATAATTTTGCATCACTCCCCGACAACCTCACTATTAGGCTGTGCTCTGACGATTTACGCTTAATTCAGCACATGGCAAGCAGTAACAAAGGCGTCGCCCTACTGCCAACCATCTTAGTCCAAGATGCGCTTAAATCAGGCGAGTTGTTCCCTGTGTTACCCAAAGAAAAGCTGCCAGAAATCAAACTCACCTTAATCTATGCTTCTAGGCAGTTTTTACCGGAGAAGAGCCGAGCCTTGATCGAGCTGCTTAGGGATACCTTTAAGTTCAATTAGCAGCCTAGCGTGAGTGCTAAAGATACCAATTCTAAATCTAATGGATTGCGCCAATGTGAAAGCTCGTACTAACTTAGATAAAAGGATTTACATTCAAAGAGAAAAATATTGCTAACTACACTGAAGCTATAGCCTGTCGCTCAATCTCTACAGCGAGTACTTTTCCTGCGACTTTCTTGCACTTTGTAAGAGAAACAAACATGACTCAGTAACGACCATATCTGCTGCATAGCAGCGGGAGAGCCCGCCGCATCATTGATGACAAATATCTTACTGATAGAAATGAAAAAGCCAGCAGCTAATCGCTACTGGCTTTTAATAATATCAATGCATTTTAGGGCACGATATGACTAACTAATTATTTAATAATATTAAAGCTTATAGTTTGCACCTAGGAAGAATGCACGACCTGTTGTGTCGTAATAACCTGCACCATCGTATACATATGGGTTACGTGGTGGTGCAAGATCAAAGGCATTCAATATACCGAAGCGTAAAGATAGAGCATCATTAAAGGCATATGAACCAGTGAAGTCCCAAATGGTACTAGATGGAATATCGTTATAGTTGTTGTTCTCAGGCTTCCAGTCATTACTTGCAACTGCAGAATGACGATAGTTAGAGCGTGCTTCTAGACTTAGTGCATCGTACTTCCAGCCTAAGCTAAACATCGCTTTCCAACGTGGATCTGTGTATTCACCAACATCAACCTGTAGATCATCAGCAAAACCTGTCGGGTTTGTTTGCCACTGCTCTAGGTAAGTCGCAATAACATGAACTTTAAAGTCACCAAAGCTATCAGTTGGAATGTCATATTGGCTTTCAATATCGACACCTTTAACATCAAATGACGCAGAGTTAACAGGGCTCTGAACGAAATCGACAATATCACCAGTCGCGGCATCACGAGTAAATCGGCTGCAATAAACGTTATCTAGTGACTCAGAGTCGTAACAATAACGAACAGCAGTACTAACATCTATGTATTCAATTGCATCTGAGATCTCAAATGCCCAGTAATCTACTGTGATAGAGAAACCTTCAAGATAATTAGGCGTATAAACCGCACCAATTGTGTAATCGTGTGACGTTTCAGCCTTAAGATCTGGATTACCAGCGTTGCTTCCTGGGTGATTACTCTGGTACCAAGAATCAGACGGATTCCACCCATCTTGCAAACCAGCAGCCTGACAGTTTGCCTTACGGTTATCATTTGGACCTAGCTCAACGTTAATCTTGTCACAAACATCTGTAAAGTTTTCAAATGTTTGCCCTGCAGGGCTAAATAGCTCACCAATATTTGGTGCTCGAACTGATTTAGAACGTGTCGCTCGTAGACGCAGATCTTCAATTGGAGCCCAGTTTAAACCCACTTTCCATGCATCATCTTGACCTGCAGTGCTGTAATCCATCCAACGATAAGCTAAATCAAGCGCTAAGTCATGTGCGAGGAACATATCAGATAATAATGGAATATTAAATTCAGCTGCAAATTCAGTAACATCATACTCACCACGCATTGGGTTGGCACTATTACCAAAAATTGTACCGTCAACTAACGCTTGATCTGGATTAGTTTCAGACTCTTCTTTACGGTAATCAGCACTGAATGCTGCACTGACATAACCTGCAGGCAGCTCAAATAGCGCACCACTAACAACGAGACCAGCACTAGTCTGTGTTGTCTTGGCAGTCTGGCCAGCACTTGTGCCAACCCAATCTATAGACTCTTGACTTGCTTGGTTTTCACCAAGTAAGTTCATAGGTACACAACCCGCTGCACGTGCATCTGCATCACGACAAACTATTTCACCATCGACTAAGATAGCATCTTTAGCCTGCTCATAACGCTCATCCCATATCTGACCTTTCCATAGCGTGGTTTCCTTTAACTGACCACGTTGAGCGTGAATAGAGTAATCCCAATCATCACTGATCACACCTTCTACACCGACGAGGAAGCGCGTTGTTTCACGGTCTTGATTATAAGTACGGTTACCAAACTCACCATCGATACGGGAAAGGTTTAGGTATTCCATACCTGTATCGGCCATCAGATCCTGGGTTGCTTGTGGTAAAAAAGCGTTATCAGCCATGACGGGGTTCCACGTATGGAATACCGGGGTGCTTTCACCGTTAGAGGTATAATCAACATAAGTGATTTCAGTGAAGATCTTATGCTCATCATTAATTTCATAGTCAGTATTTAGTGTAAATACCTTACGGTCTAACGGTGTACGCACTAGACCGTAATCAACAGGATCATAGCCCTCACAGCTTGGTCCACAATAGCTATCATTATTACCAGGACCTGGGATTAAGCCTTCACCATAATCAAATACTTTCATCGAACCATCTGGGCCGAAAGTATATTGACCGCCATCACCACCATAGAAAGTACCCGCCTCATTAATCCAAGACAGTGGCTTACGACCAATGTACTCAATACGTGCAGGAGTTCCATCATCTAAATCTGGATTCCAATCAGGGTTATAAATACTGTTTACTGGATTATCTAAAAAGTCTCTGTCAGTTGAGCGTAACTCTTTTTGCTCAGCATAAGTAAAGTTAAATACTGTCGACAGTTTATCGTCTAAATAGGTTCCACCTGCAGTTAACGAGAACTGCCCCTCTTCACCGCCACTTTGTTCTGGTTGCGTATAAGAGACATCAAGCTCAACACCTTGAATATCTGTTCGAGTAATAATGTTAATTACACCAGCAATCGCATCTGAACCATATACCGCAGATGCGCCACCAGTAATCACCTCAATGCGAGAAACCATTGCTGTGGGAATGGTGTTCAAATCGACTGCAGAGTCACCATTTGAACCAGCAACAAAACGACGACCGTTAACCAATACAAGTGTACGATCTGTCCCTAGGCCACGTAGATTGGTTTGGTTTAGACCATTGGCAAAAATAGTGTTGTTAGAAGTCTCTGGAGAGATACCAACAGTTGATGATGGAAGTTTATTCAAGATATCAGCAACGTTTGTGATACCCATATCCATCATATCTGCACCTGTAATCACAGTTACAGGAGTTGGAGACAGTTGACCAATTCGCTTGATTTTTGATCCTGTCACCTCGATTCTTTCAATACTATCGCCTTCTTGCTCTTCAGCATAAGCTCCAGCACTTGTCATTAACGCTGCACTTGTCGTTGCGAGTAATGCAACTTTGACAGCTTTAGATAAACTGCTTATTGACGTCATATTCAACATTCCCTTTGTTAATTGCGAACTCAATTCATTCAATTTTGTTGAGTCTTCTAATTTTTAAGCCAAGGTAGCTACCCTTAACTAAGCAACAAATCTACAGCATTGTTAAATAACGTCAACACTTTGCCTTATTTTTGTTAACCTTACGTGTGTAAAGTTAAATTTGCCAACAAATGTACCAGCAGTATTGCTGAGCCAAACTCCGATACGTGAAATTAATTAATAGTTATCGAGGTGGTTAAAACTCAAGCTGCATAGTCTAATAGACAACAAAAAGGGCTGCACCTAAGTGCAGCCCTTTAAAATAATAACCAAATGACGTATTACGCGATTAAAGGCTTATGCCAGCAATAAGAAGCCAACAAAAGTCATGCCTGCGGCGAGTAATGCGTAAGGCAACTGAGTCACCGCATGACTCACTAAGTTACAACCTGAGCCTTGCGCCGCGAGCACCGTGGAGTCAGAGTAGAAACACGCCTGACTACCAAATGATGATGCCGATAAAAGTGCACCAATCACCAATGGAATATTGGCGTCGACTGACTGAGCCAGTGGCATCACAATCGGAATTGATACCGCAAAAATACCCCAGCTAGAACCTGTCGCAAAGGCCAAAACCGACATGGTTAAAAACACCACGGCTGGCAATAGTTGCGGCGTCATAAACGGGCTTAAGCTCTCAATGACATATTGTGGCAGCATCAATTTATCGCATACATCTTTAAAGATGAATGCGGCAATTACGGTACCAATTGCTGGTAGCATATTTTTAAAGCCATCAATCATCTGCTCCATCATCTCTGACAGTGGCATCAGCTTTTGTAGACCATAATACGGCAAGGTAACTGCAAGTGTAGCAATCAGACCTTTAAGCACATCGATGTCAAAATAGACGGTAAAGCCGACCAACAAGATGATTGGTACAAAGAAGTTATGTAGCTTGCCGCCATCGTCGGCATGCTTAAATTCATCTTCAATCGCTTTTAATGCGTACTCGTCAGAAGTTTGCACTTCATCTAAGTCCATCTGCTTAATCGCTGGCTCACCTTTAGCCGCTGCAATTTGCGCCTTTTTCATTGGGCCAAATGCAGGCACGATCCCTAAGATCACCAATAGCACCATAGCCACAGCCAACCATGCATACAGCATATAAGGAATGGCCTGCATATAAACAGCAATGCCCTGGCCTTCAGCCGCTATGCCGTTATCGACAAGCAAACCACCAAAAAATACTGCCCAGGTAGATAGCGGTACCAATACGCAAACCGGTGCTGCGGTTGAGTCCACAACATAAGCCAGCATCTCACGAGACACTTTAAACTTATCGGTGACCCGCTTCATGGTTGAGCCAACCGTTAGTGCATTGAGGTAGTCATCGATAAAGATAACCGCCCCAAGAATAAAGGTCATAAACAGTGATGACTTTTGCCCTTTGGCAAACTTCAATGCATGACGACCAAACGCCATCGAGCCACCGGTACGCACTAGCAGAGCAATCAGAGCACCAAAGCCACCACACACAAGGATCAGCCAGCCGATGGTTTCATCGGTCATAACAGACAAAGAGGTATCAGCAAAATTAGTCAGTAAATTCTGCGGCTCATACATAGCCAAGCCAACTAATGCACCGATAATCAAAGAAAGAATTGGGCGGCGTAGCACAATCGCTAACACCAATACCACCACAGGTGGGATAAGACTTAAGGCTGTCGGTTCAGACATGCGCTAACGTCCTTATAATAAAGTGCCAAAATGGCAATTAATCACCAAACTCACGCAATTATTTGCGAAGTTTAATTGCTGCTTTACCGTTGAGATACCTGCCGATACCTTGAATTTTACGGGCTATTTTGGGGCCCCTAGTAAAAACATCGCGCAGAAAATAATCCCCATTGGCCTTTGAGTCAATAATAAATATCCCCATTGAGTGAATTTTTATAAGCACCACTGACGTAAAAAACGCAAGCCATTGAATATATTAACTTTAACAATATTGACGCCAATGACAAATTACAGCCAATTTTGACTTAAAAATACCGAAATCTTTGCCTAATCCCAGCGGGTTTTACATTTCATCAATTTGGACTATTCGCCCTCTTCCGATTTAGAAATAAAAATACGATTTAAGTCCTTACCCCACAATTGAATAATTTTTCGGTTTTTAGCTTTATTCCAAAAACATTTACCGAATAAGATAATGCCTGCGCCCTCGAAATCTCGCCTTTCAGTTAACCCAAAGCGCTGCTGTAATGCTTTAGCGATATTATCAATTGGGATCCCAACGTCTTTGCTATCAGCAGGGTTAAGCCAAAGCCCCTCTTTATCCATATGGGAAATAGTGCCCCAGTACATTCTAGGAGAGCCATTTTCTGTTGGCTCGGCATCGGCAAAATTGACGAATAGGTTCTTGGCGCGCCAGCGGTATTTCTGATCGGTATAAACCCACAGTTCTGAACTGGCCAGCTCACTGCCACGCATTAAGCTGTGCAATATCTTCTCTAGGCCTTCACTGGCAATACGCTTTTCAACAGTGGAAGAATGAGCAGCGACGTCACTGGGTGACGGACTCACAGCCTGCTGCTGTGGGCTTGCTTGCGTCTGTGTTTGCAGCTCAGATCCCACGCTGGGCTGAAAATCCGCTTCATCAAGCGGTTTCTTCCCCGTAGGTAAGGCAACATCTGCCTTGGTGTTTAACGATGCTCGCTCATCTGTCATAGACTTAAATGATCGCGGATGGCGACTAAAATCAATCATCATCGCATCGCTATCAGCTAATATCTGATTCACCTCAACGGCATGCTGCTCTTCGCGCTCTTTAGCCGCAGAAGGTTTGAATTCGCGGCAACCAGTCTGGTGATAGCGCGAACCAAAGCAGGCGGCCTTACCATCTTTAGATGCTTTACGGTAATAGGCTTTACCTGCGCAAGCAGGACATATCAATGCCTGGCGATATTGCTCGATATCTAACTCACTGAGCTTTTGAAACTTAAATATAGAGTAAGTGATAGGATTCGACTCATCGAATAAACATATCGCGTCAAGCATGCTAACGTCCTAAATTGCATTATTTTTTAATCATAGAGAATAACGACTACCGCGACAAGCACGTCACTGACGACTAGACTGCCATAAAATCATTTCCACATTTACCGAAATAATGATTGACACTTTTGCAAATCGGATTATTATTTGCCCAACTTGTTATTTCGACTTTTCCGGAAATAATAAACAAAGAATCTAGAGGTAAACACCATGAGCCCTGAAATCATTGCAATGGCAAAAGAGTCAGCCGGAATGTTTCTATTCCTTGCAGCTGAGTTAACCGTACTATTTATCGCGATTAGCTATATCGTCGGATTACTACAGGAGTATATTCCTCCAGAAAAGATCCAGTCGATTTTGAGTTCAAAGAAAGGCAAAGGCTATGTTATTGCAGCGCTACTCGGTGCGATAACGCCATTTTGCTCCTGCTCGACGATCCCTTTCTTAAAGGGTCTATTAAGAGCAAAAGCGGGCTTTGGTCCTATGATGGTTTTCTTGTTCTCAAGCCCATTATTGAACCCCATTATTATTGGCCTATTTATCGTGACCTTTGGCTTTAAAGTGGCGTTATTTTATTTCGTCGTTGCCATGGTGGTTTCAGTAACAGCGGGTTATGTGCTTGAGAAACTTGGCTTTGAGCGTTACGTAAAGCCTGAAGCATATGAAGCTGCGGGGGTTTCAAGCTGTGGTATAAGTTGTGACGATACAGCAAAGCAAAAAGCTAACACTGAAGCCGCTTGCTGCTCAGCACCTGAAAAAGTGGAGCCAGTTGCCCAAGCAAGTTGCTGTTCAGAGCCCGCTCTCGCAACGGTCAGCAGTGGTTGCTCTACTCAGGTAGAAGCAAGTAGCTGCTGCGAAGCTCCAGCGGTAAAAGAAGATAGTCGTTGGATGCGCGTATGGCGTTCAACTTGGAAAGACTTTAAGCAAGTACTGCCTTACTTAATGATTGGTATTTTAGTTGGTTCGCTTATCTATGGCTTTATTCCTACAGAGCTAATCGCAAAATACGCCGGAGAAGGTACTTGGTATGCTATTCCAATCGCAGCTGTAATTGGTATCCCACTCTACATTCGTGCAGAAGCGGTGATCCCACTAAGCTCAGCCTTAGTCGCGAAAGGAATGGCATTAGGTTCAGTGATGGCATTGATTATTGGCAGTGCAGGCGCAAGCTTAACCGAGGTGATCTTGCTTAAATCTATCTTCAAGAACCAAATGATTGCAGCATTTTTAGCGGTTATCTTGGGTATGGCGATAGCGGCAGGTTACCTATACACGCTGATCTTTTAATGCTTAATGCTTAATGCTTAATGCTCATTAGCTCAGAGCCATAGTGACTGTGCGGTTTAAAAAGTGAACAATAAATGTTCGCCGTCATTAAAAAACAGCGTATAATCGCACCGTAACGACAAGTTTAGCAATAGCTTAAATTTGTCCGCACGGTGCTTTTTTATCGATTCAATTAACCCATTGGAGAATATGATGGCAAAACATCACCAGCAAACGCATACCGAACACGAAAGTGGTCGCGGCGTAATAAAAGATAACGCTTTAAAGGCAATCGTTACTAGCTCGCTATTTAGAACGCGCACTGAAAAACCAAAGAAAGGTAAAGGGTCTTACAACCGCAAACAACAAAAGGGGCAAAAGCTGAAGGGCTTTGCCCCTTTTGACTATCTGGCACTACATTAACGGCAAGCTCCAGTGTTTCCCATACCGCTATGACACTGAGCGTATAGATAATAAACTATTGATAAGTTTGGCCATTATGCTTAAGCCAACCACCAATATGGCGCCCCCTAGGATCATGATGAGTCCAATGCACTACCCCACCGCGATCATTCCACTCATATTCACCGTAAAACTCAACTGAATCACCAACATTTAAATCCGCTATTCGCGGCGCTAAATCAATATTGTGAGCGACTAAAACCGTTTGCCCGTGTGGCAATGTCACAATAAATCGTTGATGACGACTACCTTTATCATCATCTGCTAGAACCTTACTGACCACGCCAGAGCTTTGCACTTGAAGGTTACTCAGCCCCTGCTCAAAAGCGCGCTGCAATTCTCCTGCGCTACTCTGTTGCTCACCAGAAAATGGTGCTGCTAAGCCTGATGTTGTCGCACCATGTAAATTCCCAGTGCTTGTAAATACGCGATTATAGGCAAAGCTCGCAATAGCCAGTACCACCAGCATAATGCCAATACGGTATAAAACGCCGTTAATCGACTTTCGGTGCTGCGATTGCGAAGTCCCCTTTTGCAGATGAAGCTTCTGCAGATTTAGATGCTCCAGATTAAGCTTCTGCCGTTCTCTAGTCGGTGCTAGAGTCAGCCCTTCGATCTGCGCTTCTACCGCCCTGCGCTTACCATCTTTTTGCGTCAGTATTTGAAAAGAGATGCTATCTCCCACCAAGGGTCTACGTGGTATCAAGCCTAACGCAGACACATGAATAAACACTTCATTATTGGAGTCATTAACGTCATCAGCCTGCTCAATACGAATAAAACCAAATCCTTTCGTATCATTCCATCGTACCAATTGACCTTTATATATCATCAAGTCTCTCTCTTTTAAGATCCTGTTAAGTCGGCTAAACGTTGTATCAGCGATTTAGGCCATAGTGTTTGATAAGGGGCAATTTGCACTGTTATTGAATGTAAAATGTCCAATGCCACAAAAGTATCTGCCGCCGCATATTGCAGTTGTAGCTCACTCAGCGGCTCGGCAAGTGGCTTGCCCCAATTTGATAATGTCACCTTTTTGCTTTTAGGCAGCTTTAGTGCCAAAACCGTTGCGGCTGCTTGCTGTGTGCCTAACTGTTTAGGTGCACCAAGTTGATTCATCAGCCAATTTAGATCCAGTATCGCGGTGATACTAATATCAAAATCTCGCTTCATTGCATTGATATCATGTCTCAAGCCGATACCAATTTTAAGCAGATGCTCATTGCTTAATACCGGTGCCAGTGCCGCCTTAAAGGGCTCTACATTCTCAGACTGCATGCGAAACAGATAGCAATGAGTGGCAGTTGCGATTTGAATCAATGAGATAGGATTAGTATTACGTCGCCCCTTTTCAAAGGTGGCCGCCGTTTCGGTATCAAAACCTAGCCAAGATTGCGCTTCAATATCGGCTATCGCCGCTTGCAGCGACTCAAGCGTAACCACACAGACCTGTCGTGATTGGCCATCTTGCTCTGCAGACACATTCTGAATAAGTTCGACATTGAATTCAGTTAGTCTAGATAAGTCACTGTCATCAATTCGAGTAATTAAACGAGTACGCAGCTGCAACCAATCAAGCTTTAATCTGTTCTCTTTTGTGGTTATCTCGCGAAAAAATGACGCTTCAGCGGCCTGCATGACGTTAAAATAAGCCGCTGCATCTTTACCTAGCTCTCGGCGAATTGTCGCGGATTTATCTGCCGCTAAACCAAACTTAAATAGACTCATTAGATTACTCTACATTGTAAAATTACGGCTCGTAACCATATCGAGCCTTACAGCGTGCATAAGCAAATAGTTGGCACCATGCAAAGCTGTCAATATCGTTAAACTCGCAACGGTTCCCAATCAAGTATTACTGAGTCACCCACATTAAGCCAAAGTCCTGCGTATTAGCCTCAGTCACCTTGCGTCTAAAGCGCTCCATCCCCTGAGTCATCTCTTGATACTCAGGCTCCTGCACAATGTAATCGGGATTATGTATCGCAAGCCAAGCATCGAATCGGTCTCTAACCCTGCACTCATCAAGTACTGATAGCAGTGACACCAAGGCGGGTATGCGATGGCTTTCAAATGCAAATGATTCATTATCAGCATCCATCTTTATCGCATCGTGGTGCGTTATATCCAGCCAGGTTTGAAACAAACTGCCCGCGCCTTTTACTCGCTCTTCAGTATTATTGAGAATGTAATGATAAAGGTCCACATTACGATGATTTGCATCAGGCCCTATCATCATCGCCTCGTGTTCAGGCCAATCATTAGGCAAAGACTGCGCACCAGAGCCTGCCATCAACTTGGCGATTTTGCTCAGCAAAGAGCCGCGATCCTGAAACACATCAGCCTGAGGCTTTTGCCCCTGTAAATAAGCGTCCAACGTTTGCGGGTGAGCCTTCAAAAATCGAATATGCTCATTCGGTAATGAAAATATATTTAAACATAGCGCCATTTACTCTCCCTAAAGCCATATCAAACGACTTGCATACTACTTGTCTCATAATTAAATCGTCTCATAATTAAGCCGCGTCATGAGTAAGTCGTGTCATAGTTAAATTAGCTGTAAAAAACTCGCTAAGTTTTGCAATTTTTATCAAGCGGATAGTAAGGCTTAGACAATAAAAATGCGAGCTTACTCGCTCGCATTTTTATTTCGATTAACGTTCGTCTAGCACTATTCTATATGGCCAAAACGTCCCATTTGGTAATCCTCAACCGCTTGGCGGATCTCTGCTTGAGTGTTCATCACAAACGGGCCCATGTGAACAATGGTCTCATTTATCGGCTGGCCTATCAGTAATAGGATCCCAGCGCCATCATCACCAGCTTGTAACTGCGTTATAGTGTGGCTGTCTAATACCAACATGTGTCCCGCCTGGTATGCCTGCTTTGGCTGTTCAGTAATAGCGTCCCCGTTTACAGGTAAACCTTGTTGTAGCGACCCCGCATAGATATAAATCCCCACAAATCGATTTTCATTTAACTCAAGTACACTAAAATCAAGCTCGGTGTTTGCCTCAGGTGCAAATATAAGATCCGCTATCTGAGCACTGCCAGCAAGCCCCTGTAAAGGCGAACTTAACCTATGCTCGCCAACATGCCAACGGCCAGCCAATGCTTTAAAAGACACTCCCTCTATAGTCGCTTGAGGTAAATCAATATCGGCCGTATCTTGATAGCGTGCCGGGCGCATTTTGTCCTTTGCAGGCATATTCAACCAGATCTGAAAACCATGCAGCCCATCATTAGCATCCTTTAATGGCATCTCTGAATGGATCACGCCACTGCCTGTGCTCATCCACTGTACATCACCGCTACGGATAGCTTTAACGTTACCTAATTGGTCCTTGTGCTCAAAACCACCTTTTAAAATATAGGTGAAGGTTTCAATACCGCGGTGCGGATGCGCGGGGAATCCACCGATAAAATCATTTTTATCATCAGATTTTATTTCATCTATCATCAAAAAAGGATCGAAACCTAACTGATTAAAATCAGCGACTCGGCGGATATTAACCCCATCACCATCCATTGCTTTATGCGCTTGATATTGTGCTAGCAGCTTCATCATTCTTGCCTCATTAATCTCTAATGACTGTAGCATAACAAGCACAAACCAGAATAAATAACGCTAAAAGGTACACCAAACGTTCGAAAAAACAGAAGGTAACTTACAGCCTTCTAGTGGTTTTCATTGGTTAAAAGGGATGATCAACCATCACCCAAGCATTTGTCGCTTCATCGGAGTGTGCAATATCAAACCGAATAACGATCCCAGCAGTTAAGGCTCGCAGCGACACGCCATAATCAAACTTTACATCAGACAACAATTCGCTGGCACTATACTGTGGCGCGACTCGACCCGCTTCAGCAAAACCCACCAGCTGAAACCAATCTAAGCGTAAGAACCTTAACCAATTCACATCTTCTATTGGATTAGCCCTCAAGGTGTACCGGTATTCAGCACTGGTATAAATGGCAGCTTTGTCATGAAATCGATTTTGCTCGAAACCCCGCATACGATAAAAGCCACCTAAGGTAGCCCCTTCATTATAAGGCGCAGCATTGGTTATTCTACGGCCACCTTGCTCGTCATATTCAAGCTCCCAAGACGGGGAGTAGCCGCTCCAAAAGTTTAACGCTAATATTCGTTGGCTTGCCCAATCAGACTCACCAAAAGAGAAATATTTACTCATATCGAGATTAATGAAGGTCCACTCACTATCAGAATCTAGCCAAGAGACATCTCGTGATATAGAAAGGTACTGACTACTGCCATAACTTGGATTGACCGAGAAATCGGTGTTGTCATATAAGATCCCAAGCTCAACAGCATGAATACTGCCGTCAAGCGGTTCATCTTCAAACTCAAAACTTTGATAACGATTGAACTGGCGCAGCACTATTACCGTCGCACCACTTTCAAGAGGGTTCCACTCTTTACCACCACTAGGCTCTGAAATGAGTAAACCGTTTTCTAACTTATATTCAACTCGCCCCTTATCTTTGGTCGCCCCTATAGGTAGAGCATATTCAAGCTTAATGTCGAACCAATTAGAGGAGCCATCAGCCTCTAAAAACTGCTGATTACTGGAACCATTGCTTCCAGGCAGTGGCGTACCCGACGGGATGAACTCGCGCGATCCTCCCGTATAGGCTCTTTGATCTGGGTAATAGCCCAAAAAACCATAGGCGCTTAAAAAGAAGCGCTCGGTTTTAGGCAGTTTTACATTCCATACTCCAAGTCCAGCGCCTTGACTCACATCGCCGCCAAACACGGTGCCACCGACAGTCATTTGATCTTGAAAGTAACCACTAAGCATTCCACCCACACCGATGTTCAACCCCATAGAGTCGGTGCTAAATAGGTAGGGTAGAATCAACTTTTCTTTGACATTGTCAGGGGTTTCCACCCTATCGATCGTTGTTTTTACATTGGCAGCAGGGGCCGAATAGCTAAGCTGAGGCAGCAACAAATAGACCCAAGCTAACGCGTAACTCACCCGCTTAAGCCTCAGCTCCACATTCTGTTTAAGCATAATCACTCCTTTGCAAAACCCGCTTAACTCTTACCGCCATAAAGAACCCTGTCGCTATCTGAAAAGATAACATCTATGACTTGTCCCTGAGTCATAAAGCCACTGAAAACCAATATCTTTGCCTAGGTCCACAAAATAAAAATCATAACAAAAACAGTCGAACAATGTCGAAACAATACCAAGACAACATAGAAGCAAAAGCATAACATCTGATATATTCTGAGAATTGTTTCTGTAGCTCGAATCTGCAGATATGTTTAATCTAGCAGAACCTGTAAATGATGTTTAAACGTCGGAGGCTTTTTTGAGTAAATCATTCTCTCCAGATCTCAATTGGGATCTGATTAAAAACGAATATTCCAAAGATAATCGAATAAAAATAAACAACATATGGCTTACTGAAGATGCGCAAGATATTAGGCAATGTTTAGCGAATGACACGGAGTTTTCTCATGCTTATACTCAAGCTGGCAAAGCAATAGAATCGAGCAATAGTGCATTAAGAGCTATGCCTAGCAATAGTCAAAAGACACTCTTCCACAATCTATACCAAGATGCCGCTCAAGGTGTGGGATTTTGGTATGGTCGCCATATGATATCCCCATCTAGTCCGACTACTTTAAATGCCGTTAAACGCTATTTAAATTCCGAGGAGCTGCTTGAAAAGATCAGGTTCATATCTGGTAGAGCTGATATCAAGCTCGCAAGTGCTCAAGGAACACAATATACCCCGGGCAACTTTTTAACTCGCCATAGAGATGTGGTTGAACATGAGGGTCGAATACTCGCCTTTGTATTAAGTTTTAGTCCAGAGTGGCACCCTGACTGGGGAGGTTTACTGCAATTTTATCAAGATGATGGCACCCCGAGAGATGCTTGGGCACCACAATTTAACTCCATGACTTTATTTGATGTTAAACATGTCCATGCAGTCACCTATTTGGCTCCTTTTTGCCCATCGAAGCGCTTATCTATAACGGGCTGGTTCCGTTCTCAATAATATAATATTGATTGGTATTGGTGCGGATGAGTCCGCACTTTTCTTTTGCACTACCGTTGGCTAGCATCATTTACAATCGCCACTTCACAGCTTTTAGCAACAGTCCTAGCACATCAAGTGTTAATGGTTAATATTTGACACCCGTTAACAAGCATCCACTGAGTAACACAACAGCATGACAGAGTCTTCATTCGTTCGAGTTAAGCAAGTCTTCATTAGCGCTATCTGGGCGACACTTGCCAGTATGTCGCTCGGCTTAGCATTTAAGATTTGGTTAGCTCAATGGGTCGAGAAGGATGACTTGGCTCTGTATCACACGGTCGTTGATATCATCTCTATGTCACTTATCTTATTGAGTGGCTTTCGTACCTCTATGGTGGTGAGTTTCTCTCAAACCAAGAACGATAGAGATATCACTAATATTTTCCGTTATTCACTTATTTTTATGGTGCTATTTACCTGGGGGCTAGTGCTGCCTTACATCAAGCATCAACTGAATATCGATGTTGAATACATCCAATTGGTGGGGATTATTCTGGGTATGGGGTTTAAGGTGTATTTTACCAATCAAATCGGCATGTACCGCCTCTATGACATTGCTAATAAGACTATCTGGATAGAGCCGCTGGTGCAGATATTGCTGTTTTTAGTTTGCTATTATCTATTGGCCTTATCTCCTGTGTCCTCGCTATTTTTCAGCTTAATGCTATCTAACTTAGCCGTTGCGGCCTATATGTTTATTCAGCGTAGAAAGCAGATTGCCACTACGCCACTAGCCCCTGTGCAACTCGATTCAGAGATGCGTAATTTCGTCAAAAAAAGCATGATGTCTTCACTTGAAGTTGGCGCCAGTATCTTGATGGTGTACATCACGGTATTGCTAACCATTGGCTACTTTACTATTGACGAACTCGGTGATTTCCAGGTCGTTGTCCGCCCTCTGATTGCTTATTTAACTATGCTGTTTGTTTTCCCTGTTTATCGCTATATTTTGCCTGAACTAGCCCAATGTCTTCGCAGTGGACAGCATCAACAGATCCAACAAATACGCCGCTGGTTCTTTAAACTTAGCCTAACAATTAGCGTCGGTTTATTAATTGTATTATTGATGTTTAGCGATGAAATCGTCGGCTTTGTCTTCCCCGACACTTACGCTAACGCCGCACCTATCTTGCTGCATTTTGCGCTGTTTTTTGGTTTTATGATGCTCAACGCTTTTCAGGTCGCCTATATCAAAGCACATGGCTTGTTTTTACAGAGCTTAATGATCCGTCTGTTAGGTGTTGCAACGCTACTCATCATGTTCTATCTACTTAGGCTGTTTACCGACAACGTTGTCGCGGTAATTTTAGCCCTAGGTTGTGGCTATTTAACCATGTTTACCGCCTCAAGCATTATCGAACGCAAGCTGCTTAAACAGCACGCGCTCAATGAGCCAGAATGAACGCATTAGCGAATAGTAAAAAGAAAAAGAGCCGCAATATAATCATTGCGGCTTTGAAGGCTTAACTCAATCTAGGGGAGGACTCCCCCTCTGCATAGATTGAAATTAGGCAGGGTGCTCGTACTAATCTAAGTCAGTACCTGAAATTAAAAGAGTGCTTTACTGAACTCTATTATTCTTCAGCAGCAATCAGCTCGATCTCATTGCTTGCCTGTGCGCCATGGATCTGAATCGCGACCTTATAAAGTTCAACCGCCCCAGCTGCAGCTTTAGAATCTAAATCTAAGTCAGTGGCATCAAAGGTGTATTGCCCCTTGGTCGCCGTTTCAGTCAAAACTCCGCCACATTCGTCATTGGTGCTAGTGTCACACTTATAGCCTTGAGTCACATGCCAGCGTTTCCAAGCCTTTGGCTTAGTCGATGGTGACGCAGGATCTGGGTAACCAAAATAATAAATGTCGTAATTTGTGGCCTGAGTAATGGCTTTATTATCTCCATCATTCAAGCTAAACGTGATTGCGCCAGTTGCCCCATCAAAGCTCTTAAGACTCATCTCGATACTCGTGGCTTCACTAATATCAATAACATCTGCAACAGGCGGTGGCACAACCACTGGTGGCTCGGTAACATCATTATTGTCATCATCGCTGCCACACCCCATAAGGAGCACAGAGCTTGCCAATAAGGCGCTCAATAATTTGACCTTCATAATTGACTCCTTAATTAAAATGACCCGTATGACAAGTCGTGCATTCCATATCTGTCTTCACGCTGGCAGCTGAGCCCATCGTCTCTGTTACGCCATGGCATGACTGACAAGCTTGCGCCTCCGCTGAAGGTTTCGCCTCAGGCAGCAACGAGATATCTTCACCACCATGAGCACGGTTAAGTAGCTCTACAATGTGATAAGCCATACTGGCTGAAAGGCGCTTACAACGCTCTCCTTTCTCTTTAAACACCTTGCCTGAAGCCGCTGACCAATTACTGATTGAAGAGTGGCAAAGTGGGCTATTAGCAATAGATGTTTTCCCCACCTCTAGACTCTTTTCTGCTGTAGAGCCAATACCAGTAATAAATGCATCAGATGAAAGAGGTAAATCTTCAGTTTCGTAATAGCGGAATGATGCGCCGATAATCGCGCTATTTTGACCGTTAATGTCATCTAGAATATTGATTAACATACCCGCCGCGTTTAAGTTACCGCAGATGGTGCCTTGACCCACAATCCCTGCCCAGCCGTAGCCCGCAAGCGCGGTTGGGATCGAGGCAAACTTATCAGCATCAACACTAGTTGATTGCGCCAACATGGTAATAATCGAGTGGAATACTTGGTGCATACAGCCGCCACCTGTTTCATAGGCTAGCTTTGCCGTCGCCATTGCATCTAGCGGCACATACTTAAGCTGTTCACCGATCTCTAATCGATAGTTACCGTCTGCATCAGTGGCGGCAAAAGCTGAAGTCCCCACTAATGCTGCACCAGCAGCGGCAGTGCTTAATCCGATAATTTTGGTTAACGCCTGACGTCTATCAATACTCATAATAATCACCCTATATCCATCATTATTTTATTTTGTCTATAAGCCTCTGGGCCTATGTCGATTAGTCAACGAGTTCAAATTTTGGATAACGACTCGATGGAGTAACAGTAAGAAATGAGGAAAATAAAAATGTGATTTATAACAGATGAAGCTAGCAGCAACACAACTCAACAATTAGACGCCGCATCAACGAATCAACGCACCGAGGCATATCGCAAATACTGCGAATTTGCGACACCAATCACTTAATTAGTGGTTATTTGCGGCATTTTATACACATGATTAAGTTAATGAATTGTATGAATCAATGTGACCAAGCTCCCAATTAGCCATACTGACCTATACACAGGACTCAATTTTGCCACCTTTAAACAACATAAGTACCAGGATCACAGACTTCATTAGTTTTACTTCATAGACTTGTATACATTGATAGTTCTAGTGAGGCGGCGAAGATGCAATTGGGACATTGCAGATTTGATATTGAAAAAGAAGAGTTAACGAACTTAGACAATGGCAATACTTGGCACCTACCAAGAGCCGAACTGCAAGTTTTAACCCTATTGATAGACTATCAAGGCAAAGTGGTGGCTAAACCACTATTAAAAGCCGGTGATGGCAAGCAGCCTCCTCTTAGTGACTCCTCGGTGACCCGAGCGGTATTCACACTTCGCTCATTCTTGGGCCCGCAATATGAGTCACTCATAGAAACGGTCAAAGGCCAGGGGTATCTGTTACGCCACCATCGAAGCAGAAAGGCAACTCAACCTGGATCACCGCGCAAAAGGCTCCCTTTTAAACTCACAGCAATATTGACTTTTTGTTTAGTCCTCGCCTTAAGTTGTGGCTGGATTTTTTACGCTGCGCCCGGTTTATCTAAAAGTAAACCCACACCACTGCAAGCCAGCAAAGTCAGTACCATCGCAGGACAAGCTGTCTACGTCATTTTGTATTCCCATTCAAAAACCAACAATGGTTTATTGCTCGAGTTGGGCCAAATCATGAAAAGCAGTCTACGCCAATGCCCGCTCACAAGTTGGAAGAACGTGTACTTGTCGCTATCCCACGACAAGCAAGTCCTTAATATCACCTTACGGGGTGATCAATTTGGCCAATCCATCATTCGCAATTTAAAGATTAGTGATCTGCGCCAACCCCAGCAGTTTATCAATCAGCAATGGCTGCAAGACGTTGAGATTTGTGACTAGCCGCTTAATCAATAATATCAAGAATAAGAACGAGGAATTGAGTATGACGCGAACATGGCGCTGGGCGATAAATATCATCATTTTGCTAGCTTTACTGAGCTGCGTCGCGGTGATCTATCAACTAACAGCAAAGCAGCCTAGCTTTATGCTTAGCTGTAGCTCAGAGCTATTCAATCGACAGAAAATGAATCAAGACAGCCAGCATTATCTATTAGTCGACCTGTTTTCTAAAGACGGACAAGCACAAATCAACTATCGCTATTTCGACCTAGACGGCAATTCAGCGGGCTCAGTGTCCATGCAAGGGCACGTCAATCAGGTTGATATTGATAACATGTTTTATGACATTTCAGTCAAAACCAAACAAGAGTTTACACACTCGAACCAGGAACAGGCTCCAGAGCATTTTAAATACCTGTCTTATGTCAGCAGCCTAAACCTGAATAAGAAGGGCATGCATAATCTAAGCGTTCAAGTCTTAGAGCGCGATGAAAATAAAGACTTTGCAGTGGTGCTGTTTCAACCCAGCAATACGGTATGCGGCTGCCGACTTGTCAATTAAGCACATGCGTTAGAATGCCAAAAAACACTCTTCCAAAACCATAAAACAGACTCAATGTAAATTATTTGTATATTTTTTGATCTAACGAAATTTCAGCAGCGTAATGGTTGTCGAAACTAAACATCAAGGAATATAGCAATGAAATTTTCAACTCCATTCGCACGTTATGCCTCTGTCATTACCATTTCAGTATTAGGTCTAACTGCATGTAGCGATGATGATAATGATATAGTCCCCCCTCCATTTGTACTCTATGAATCTGAAATTCGTGTCATACACGCAGGTAGTGATGCACCGCTAGTCAATGTTACCGCCAACGGCGCTAACTTTGTTGACGATGTGGACTATGCCATGTCGAGCGGTTTAACAACGGTGCCAAGTGGCAGCTACGCCGTAGCGGTCGATGCACTTTTACCCGACGGTACGACAACAACAGTATTAACTGCGGATTTAGATACTGAAGCTGATACAGAATATACCGCCGTTGCCTTAGGCAAAGTCGCTGACAACTCACTCATGCTTAAACTGATTGCCAACCCAGAGCAAGATATCGCCGATAACTACGCACGAGTGCAGGTGTTGCATGCCGCGCCTGCCGTTGGGCTGGTAGATGTCTACGTTACCGAACCGAATGCCGATATCAGTACAATGCAGCCAACCCTATCAGCAAACTATATGGATGCGAGTCCACAACTTGAGGTACCTGCCGCTAAATATCAAATTCGTATTACGGCTGCGGGTTCAAAAGATGCAGTATATGATTCAGGGCCGGTAACATTAGCCGATGAAGAAGATTACTTTATCTCGGCTATCCCTAATACTTGGACCGGTATGTCTCCTGTCGCTCTGCTTGTGGCGCTGCCTGAAGGGCAAGTATTACTCAATGACATAAACAGTGGCAGTGATATACGCGTCATACACGCCGTAGCCGATGCGCCAGCGGTTGACGTATTTTTAGATGGCAGCACAACTGCAGCAATCACAGATCTGATGTTTAAAGGCGTTGTCGGTTACGTTAACATCCCAGCAGGTGACCATACCGTTACAGTTGCAGCCAATGCCGACAACAATGTTGTTGTCATCGACAACGCACCATTTGAGTTAGACCTTGGTGACAGCTACTCAATTTTTGCCGTAGGCTCTTTAGCTGATAACGACATTGCCCCTTGGATCATCATGGAAAATACCCGAGTGGTAGCAACAGAGGCTAAGTTAACGGTATCTCATGCCGCATACTCTGCGCCTAATGTTGATATTTATTTAACTGCAACCGATGATATTGCTAATGCGACCCCAGTACTGACAGATGTGCCATTTGAAGCCTCTTCAGGTAGCTTAAGTGTTCCTGCTGGTGACTATGTGGTTAGCGTAACAGTTACAGGTACTAAAACCGTGGCCATAGGTCCATTACCCATTAGCTTAGAAAATGGTGGTATTTATGGTGTTGCTGCAATCGATACCGATACCAGTGGTGTATTTAGTGTCATTTTACTAGATGACTTCGTCACTAATAAATAGTTACGGCTAACGCATTACAGATATCTCATACAGATAAATAGTGCTCTTTTAATTACAGTATTTACAACCAACAAAAACGCCATGCAATGCATGGCGCTTTTATTACTAATACGTCAGTTAACCTCAGAGAGCAATCGTTAACCCCAAGGCATATCTACATAAATTCGTACTAACGTGTCTCTGTCCCATGGCAAGATAGCCAGGTAATCTGGTGAGGTTTTATCGCGATTATCAAATGGGTCAAGATTATATTCTGTATGCTCAACGCTAAGCTTTATTTCGCTATTCTCAATCCAGCCATCAGAATGATAGCTCAGCACACCGGTATACTTATTTTCTAGCCAATCACTGCCATCATTCCAGGTTTGTGCCGCAGCATAAATGTCAAACGAATCACCAAGGGGCAGTAGAGTATCGAGGGCTATTGAATAGGCGCCGGTTTTATTTTGAAAGTCGTCACGATCATAGCCACGCTCTCTTGGCACATCATCGTCAATTTCCAGCATGTAATAACCCGCAGCGACTTCAAATCCCGCATACACACGGCCATTATCAAACCTTGCTACGATACCGGGAAAGAGTTTAGCTTGTTTCTCTACCGAGCTAACCGTATTACGTTTGCCATCTAAGGTTACTTGCCACTGTAAGTTCATCACCTCAGAAAAGCGGTATAAATTACCGTCAACGGAAAAGGCACTTTGGAACCAAATAGGAATATGATCAGGGTCTAACTTATCTTTATCATCATCAATAAAGATATCTAGCTCACCTTGCCATAGCAGCTCTGATTCGGTTTGATGCGCGACATAAAAGCCTGCATGTGCGCCGAGTGTATGAGAGTCGGCCTGATCGACAATGGTATTTTGGCCACCAAATGCAATGCGCCAGTCTGTCGCCTGTGCATTGGTTGTTAGCCCTACTGCCACAAGAGCTAATGCTGCAATAAATAAGTGCGGTTGATTGTTCAAGTCCCTTTCCCCCAAGGCATACTCAGACTTTATATAGAAACTATTGATTAATCGGAAGATATTGATTAATCAATCCCATTAACTAACAAAGCACTGCTCTAAACTTAGTCAAAAACTAACATAAATAGATAAGATAATCTGTTTAATATTAGTCATGATATTATCTAAAAGTTTATTAATTACCGTTAAAGAAATCGGCTTCTCGCTGCAGTCTAAACCCAGCATTTCGATATACATGGCTTAAAAAGCGCAATAAGTTCCCTTGGGAGGTTAACTTTTTATAAAATTTCACTGAGATTGTGAGGCTTAGCAAAATTTAAAATGAAAACTCCCGTTTGCGCTTAAAATCATTGCGTGGGTCACACTCTAGAGCATGTATTAATATGCAAATTCAGTCATAATTAAGCATCTGGTTTTATTCTTAACAACAATGTAATTTGCTGTAACGGATGAATAATATTTGTATTATTCGTTATCGCTTGACTACTTATACAAACGTCACCTAGAGGACACTAGTTTGATTAAACATATTGCTTTAGCGTTAACACTTGCCGTTGCTCCACTGAGCAGCTTTGCCGCACAATTTGTTGAAGGTAAGCACTTCAGCGTTATCTCAGATAAAGCACCAAGCAGCGAACCAAAACTAACTGAGTTTTATTCGTTCTACTGCGGCAACTGTTTCAACATGGAAAAGATGTACTTAGCTGATATCAAAGCCAACTTGAACAAGCAAGTTACCTTTGACAGCAAGCACGTTGATTTTGCCAACACCGAAATTAACACTGAAGTTATGCGCTCTCTTGCGGTTATCCAAACATTAGATAACCAAAAGCCATTAACTGATGCTATGTTCAAAGTTATCCAAGGCGATAATGGTGAGAAGCATGATCACAGCGCACCAGGCCACAAGCATGACGAACCGCTACAAAGCCGTGACGACATCAAAGCCGTATTTGCTAAATTTGGCGTAACTGCAGAGCAATACGATGCTGCAGCAGACAGCAAAGAAACCAACGAGAAGTTGGCGCTATGGCGTTCACAGCAACGTGAATTTAAAGTACAAAGCGTACCTGCGTTCATCGTCAACGACAAATATGCAGTTAACATGGGCTCTATCCGTACACTAGCCGAGCTAATCGACCTAATGAACTACCTAGCACTTGAGCACAAGTAATCTCAAACTCGTGTTGAGAAATAGAAAAAGGCGCTAATTAGCGCCTTTTTTGTTTTTAAATATCATTTGTTGTTAAGCACATCTTCTAACACCTGTTGCCAACACTCTAGCATCGACTCCCAAGCTTGAACGCTAGATAACCGCGCAGAGACCGTGATCTTAAGCGGCTCTGTTATTGCGTGATTAATCGCGCTTTCAATGCCCTCGACTGTTAGATCATTAATCAGCTGATAACCCCCTTGTCGCTCTAACCCTGCTAACTGCTCACCTAAACCATCAATATTGGCCGCGATAACGCCTTTACCCGCAGCAATGGCTTCCAAACAGGTTAGACCAAACGGCTCCCAACGTGAGGGGATAATGACAAGATCGCCACGGCTAAGAAACTGAGGCACATCATGCACCTCACCAACCAAATGAACATGTTCTAAAGGCGCTGCTAGTGCTGCAAGTTCGGGCCCTTGCTCTCCCTCTCCCGCTAATATCAGTTCGACTCTGTTAGGCGACACTTTCGCCATTGCTTTAATCAACAAATCAAAGCCTTTTTGCTGGCTCAAACGCCCGTAGGCCAATAACCTAATTGGCGCACTAGCGCTCTTTTCTGGCAATGCAATAAACGAGCTCAGCTCTTTCCCCTGCCCGACTCGCACCAGCTTATCGGTAGGTAATACGCCTAGCGCTTGTAACCAGTCAGCCTGGGCGTTAGACACAGATAACACTTTATCCATAAGCCCATAACCCAGCCTAAGCATAAGTCGAAATCGCCATGGGGATTTAACACAGTGACGGGCAAACTCTCGACTATAATGGTGCTCTTGATAAAGGATTGGCGTGCCAATATTGGCAAGTTTAAGTGCTAAAAATGCAGGGAGTTTGCGCCAATTAACGGCGCCATGAACGACGATAACATCAGCTTGATAACGTTTAAATTGCGGCTTATTGAATTGACTAACCACGCGTTGAAAAGAAAAAGACTGCTGTAACCTTGAGGCGGCAAGACTCGTTAGCGCGAGGTTCACGCCACCAAGCTTAATATCATCGACGAGATGGATTACGGTTGGCCGCAAAGCGAGTCCTTATAGAATGCTGGATAAGTTCCTTTTACTTCATACTCGTTAAGTTAAAGAAAAACCTACCCATTTGAAAGCATTGTTTTGCTCAGCCCACTCAAGCTGATTTGGCAAGTCAACATAATCGGTTGGTAGTTAAGATATGACATAATCGCTTGGTGGTCACACAAGATTAAAGAAGCTTCTAACTCATTTTGGGACATAAGCTATTCACCACGGCGAATATGCCGAAGCCATGTGCTAATAAGCGAGAGCTAGGGATAGCGAACTGGCCGTTAAACACGGATGTTATTGGGACACGGAGCGCTACGCTACACGAAGAAAAGCAACAGCTAGAACAAAAGCAACAGTAAAAGGCTCGTCATCAAACATTTTAATCTTTTGCTCTACGATCTTCTCCGTGACCTCCGTGAAAGCGAAGCGCTTCGTGGTTAAATTTCCGCTTTGAAATAGAGTTATGCCGACGCAATATTGTATACGTTAACTAAACCACTTTAAGGCAAAAGCAATTCACCACGGAAGACACTTATGGAAACGGAGGACATTGAGGACACGAAAAAAGCAATAATCTTACTCAAGAGAGCAAATTTTATCGCATTTGTGTAAGTTTTATTAGCTTCTGAAAAAATCTAGCAGGTGCAAACAAGCAAATACGGCATGTAATACGATAAAACCGATAAAACCTTGTGCAAAATGAATATGATAACCACGCCAGAACAGCGCATCACTGCTGCCTTGAGTGGCAAACCACAGTAGACCCGTGACTCCAACCGCTAAAAACAGCAGCATGCCTATGCCTTCAGTAACACTGAATAATCCACGCCCGCCGGCAATCGGGATCTTGCCTTTAAACAAGCCTAGAATATCAGACTTAAGCTGCGAAAAATCACCGAGCAACCAGGGGAAATACTGGCGCCACTTTCCTTTAAGACAGGTAGTAATCAAAAAGGTAATCGACAAGAAGGCGGCGATAAGCCCAAGATACACATGGCTTTGATCCCAAAACGATGCATTGGGGCGTAATCTGCGGCCCATCACAATAGAGCCGCTTGTAAAAATTAGATATGCACTGGTGATAATGATGAGCACATGCTGCAAATCAATATACTTTCTCGCTAAGCGTTTAAACGTCGATTGCGCCATATCTCATCCTGTGCTTGCTAAACCGTAATCGCCAAATTATTAATACTGTCGGCATAGGTATCAACCTTATTCCAATCAGTATATTCAATATTAGTATCAGCTGCAGTAGGGCCTTTAGTCATCCACATAATAAAGCGAATAATGTTCCTATCCATTACGCCGTAACTTGGGTAGTTAAGGTTGCCAGCAAACACTTGCGCCACATCAGGCATCCAAGGTGACTTTTCAAAGAATGCTTGCATATATGGGTTAGTCTCAGCGGTATTCTTTAGAGGTTTACGCGCCACTAAGTTAACCGAAAAGAAGCTACTCGGCTTTTGCTCTAATGCTGCTTGGTGGGCTTCAATAAAATCATAAACTGCCGCATTGTGCTTACCATGACGAATACTGGCACCGATAATAATCTTATCAAATTCACCTAAATCCACTTTATCGGCAATGCTAACAGCGGTGACACAATTGCCGACTGCCTTGAGCTTATCTTCTAAATAGGCACAAATTTTACGAGTCTGGCCATGCACACTAGAGTAAACGATAAGAATTTTGCTCACTAAGCACCCCTGAAGTGTTAATTTTAAAGTGAATGAATTTAATAAATAAATCATAGGTGATTTGACTAAAAGATTACATGAAACAGATCACGAGGCGTAGTGCAATAAATCGAATTAGCTTTACCTAGTTCACAAAATTAACAGCGGGCCTCCCCTAAAGAGGTAGCCCCGCTGTTTTTACGTTGACTGAGTAAATTTCAGTTATGCAGACTTTGCTTATAGTGACATTAAGAAATCAATAACTTGCGAGCGTTCTTCGCGGCTTAATGTCATAAAATCTTGCTGACTTTGCTCTGCTTCACCGCCATGCCACAAAATCGCTTCCTCTAATGTGGCTGCGCGGCCATCATGTAAAAATCCTGCTTGCGGATTCACGGTTTGCGTTAGGCCTATTCCCCATAACGGACGCGTACGCCACTCATTGCCATCGGCTAAGAAATCGGGACGACCATCAGCAAGTTCATCACCCATATCGTGCAGTAACATGTCGCTAAATGGATAGATAGTTTGACTCTTATGGCCAGCAATCATCTCTGAGCCGCCAATGTCACCTGAAGCTTGAGTCACAAAGCGTGGGGTATGACAACCACTGCAGTTTAACTGCTCAAACAATCTTGCTCCTTCACGAACATCAACATTATCCACATTACGCCTTGCCGGTACCGCTAGCGTTTCAGCATAAAACACCACGGCATCACTGAACTCAGCGCTCGCTTCAGGCTCTCCATCGACACCAACTCCGGTATCGACAAAGCCAGTACGAGTTAAATAAGCATCATGCAGCGCAGTGCCAGCAATACTTTCATCTGGGAACAGCGGATTAGTAATGCCAATATCACCGCGCAGCGCACCTAATGACTGCACCCTAACGCTGGGCGTATTAGCCTTCCAGCCAAAACGCCCAAGCGACACTGGGTTACTGTCTCCCGCTTGTGCTTTAACCGCATCAAAAACATAGTTAGCACGACCAGAAATGCCATCATTATTGCTATCAGCAGCATCAACGTTGGCGATAATATCAGCCTCAGCGATGGCCTCTAACAAACCTAAACCAAATACCGGCATACCATTTCGCCAGCCCATCAGTACATCATCTTGCAGCAAGTTAGAGGTGACGTTACTACTAGCCCTAGTTTCCCCCGGCGCATCATAGGGGTTTTCCACATCGAACCGTGGTTTTTTCAGCGTGACACTCGTGCCATCACTGTAAGTAACCCGCTTAGTTTCATAGGAGAGGTAAACATCAGCCTGACCAATAAATTGATTTTGCTGCCAGTCATCTCGAGCTTGCAGTACGCCGCGATGAAATAGTTGCCCACCAAAGTCGGGCACAGGTATTGGCGCGCAGTAATTATTTGCCGCCGTACCTAAGGTGCAAGGCTCGCTGAGCGCCTTACTGATCCTTAAGAATATTCCCGCTTGTGAGCCGAGTTTAACCCGAGATTTGCCTGCAGGAACGATAGGGCTTGAGTTACGGCCATCACGCTGATGGCAAGAGTTACAATCTGCGTTATTAAATACTGGCCCCAAACCATCTAGCTCAGGATGGGCACTATTGGGCGCGGTAGTAAAAGTAGTTTCAAAGCCTACATCTCCCTCAAGGTGCAACTCCAGCTCATTAGCCGTCAGGTTTGGCGCAGGAGTTGAAAAACCATGGCCCGACTCAGAGGCATCAAAGGTAGTGGTATCACCACCAAGGGCTTTGATATCGGTATAAGCTGGATAGATTTTTCCTTCAGGTGTGGGCGCTGCATCATCGCCAGAGCCGCCACATGCACTTAAGCTTGCGGTCCCTAACAAGACTAGGCTGCTAATAAGGCTTTTTCGAAAACTAATGCCGCTATTTAATTGCGCTCTTTTTTGCGGTATTTCGTTTTGCTGCGATCTGTTTTTTTGAGAGTGTTTATCTGTCATCTGCTGTTCCACACACGGCATGCCAAAAATTATTCCCCATTATCTTTTATCGTTTTTTAACCATTTAAAAAACAAGGGAATTATCCTATTAAAAAGGAGGCCTTACGGCCTCCTCAAATATTCACCTTCTAGATATTCCACTCTTTAAGTAGTGGCAACACATCAGACTCTAAACTCGCTTGTAGCTTAGTCAGTGCATCGACGGCAGTTTGAATACGCACACGTGCGTCGCTATCAGAAATAGCCTGACGAAATGGCATATTGTGAGTACCGGCTATAGCGTTGATTTTAGTGATTGCATCATCAATCTCAGTCTTAACTCGCGTTGCTAGTTCAGGATTAGCGGCATTGACGAAATCGATAATACCTTGCTTATCGGCATTGCCCGCTAGCTCACCAAGGTAAACATTGCGTACGCCAATAATGTTGTCGCTAAAGTCGGTAAGCGAGTTCCAAGAGTATTGAGACTCAACTTTTGAGGTGTCAGCTTTATCGATTGACTCACCAAATGGGTCGGCAATTTTACCGTTACCCACCTCGTCAACAATCGCAATCATGCCGTTAACGAGCTCTTCTACCACGCCCACTTCTGAGCTATAGAAAGTATTGCCATCGATACCAGAATTTTTCAGTAACTCACCATAAGCCTTACCGCTTTGACCGTCGTGGCTGATAAGCCATGCGTCATCGAGTGTCTTGGTGTAATCACGAAACACTTCGGCAAGCCCCATTAAATAATCACGCTCGTTTGGTGTCAGTTCGCTAATGGTTTTGGTGTTATCTGCAACACCGTCACCAAATAATAGGTATTCCATGGTGTGAAAGCCCTGCACGTCATCATTCCAACCTTTAATGGTGTCAGCGTCAAAGCCCGTGCTATTGGCCAGCACAGTCGTTAAATCAGTGGTGTTTAGCGGCCAGCTATCAAGATGTGGATCGATACCCAGTGAGTCTACTGGGCCAAAGATATGTGATTCACCTTGCTCCCACGGCTGACGAGCAGCTTTCCACGCTTCTTGAGCGGCAAGCAAGTTGGCTTGTGTCGGTGTGGCAACCAATGTTTGCGTCGCTTGCAGCATTGCCTCACCGCGCAGGGCAAGGTTTGAGTACCCCGCAACAATCACATCATCAGTGAGGTTAGTGACCATCTCTGTCGCGGCAAAGCTAAAACCCGTTTCTGGTACAACAACAGCGGTATCGTCAGAACCAGAGCCGCCACATGCGCTAAGCGTTGAAATAAGCGCAATGGCTAGCGCTGAGTGAGTAAAGTGTTTCATAAAAACTCCATGTATTTTGTTAGTTACTTGTTGTTAGTTACTTTTTGTTAGTTAAAGTGAGAACTGGTAACCAACGCCTAAAGCAAAAAAGTGGGTATCTGGAATAGACGCCACAGCCACCTGCTGTACGCCTGCTTCAGCTTTGATCACTATCTCAGGGATGGGGAAGTAGTTAATACCAGCGCTAATCCAAGTGTTTTCATAGCGTTTTGTAGCAATGCCGGTTTGCACTTCTTTTAGTGGGTTTGAGTAGTCTATGTTGGCAAAAATGGTGACTGGTACAGAGGTAAATTCACCAAGGTCAACACCCGCCTCAACGAAGAAAGCTTCAGACTTTGAGCCTAATTGAGCGAAGTTACCCGGCTTGAGGCCCGGGGTAGTTTTATTAGCTTGAGTGATAGCGTCACTATCACTTAACGTGCCATAAAGGTATTGACCGCGTAAGATCCATGGGCCTTCAACAAATGCACCCGCAATTGATAGAATTTCAACCGTACCGTCAGCACTTAGTTTATTGGTTTTATGTCGATTACCACTGGTGTTGCCATAATAATAAGAGGCGCCAATGGCTGAGCCTGTTTTAAAATTGCCATAATCGAGGCGAACCACATAAGCGAGATCATCGCCATTCACATGCTCAAAACGCTTTTGATGCCCTGAAGCCACCCAGTCATAGGTACGGAAATATTCTGAGTTCAAACCACTAACCACTTGGGCTTGATAGCGAAAGTTAGCCATTTCACCAAAGATACCGATGCCGTTTTCATTCCAGACTGTAGGTAACATCGCCGCTTCACTCTTATGGCGTTGCACGGTCAAGTACTGACTAGGCTTATGCAGCATACTACCGACACCTACAGGTAGATGGATATTACCGAATTTAACGCCAAAGGCATCACTTGGGCGATAACGGATCTCGGCTTTTTCAATCATCACCTCGCCACCGGCTTCCACTTCAGCTTCGAACTCGCCAAACTCATCGAAACCGTCATATTCTAGCGCGGTGCCGGTGCCGCCATGCTCATATTCGATTTCAACTTCCATGTCCCATTCGTCATTGAACTGGTAGCCAAACTCAGTCACGATCCGCTCTAGATCAAAACGGCTGCGGCGCTCAGGAGATGCATCCTGTACGTTGTCGTAGTACTCGTCGCTGGTGTAAATCACGCTGCCATATGACTTAAACGAAAACTTGTCCCAGTTACTCACTGTGTCTGTCGCTTTAGCAGTCTGCAAAACTTGTTGCTGAGTAGCTGCAGCTTGCTCTGTGCTCACTTTTTGCAGCTCAGCTAATTGCAGCAACTGAGTCTTAAGCCCGGCAAGTTCAGCTTCTTGCTTGGCTATTGCAGCAGCTAATGCTTCTGGCTCGGTTGCTGACATAGCATTCGTACTGAACACACTAGCGATAGCAATCGCTAACATATTCAACTTGGTATGCTTCGAAATAGATTTCATAAACGGCTCTCATTTTGATCCTACGCTGTATACCTATCGGTATTAACCAGCTCCCCTAATTCGCGGACAAATTAACCCAAATGAGAATGATTTACATTAATATTTACAATCATCTTTACAAACGACTTACATTAAAAGCTATTGAGCAACAAGCAATGCAGATGCTAAAGCAAGAATAAAACCAATGAAAACAATATCTAAAGCAGAAGTAGCCGCTCACATTAGCGTGAGAGCGTTACAACAGTAATGGTATAAAGATTAACGACTTAAGTGCCTTTATTAACAATATTAAGGCCTCTTACATGTCAAAAATGGTGGCTAGTGAGTGAAATGCATTATTGCGCTGCAAATCTTGTGCGCCTTATATCATTATCAAAACTGAACCTTGTATACTCGTGAACATTAAAATGACCATTTTTAAAATCGCTATTTAGGGTACTGAGGCAGCGGTTGATACAGGGAAAGTAAGATGAGAAACGACCCACAGAAACTCCTGCTCTGGATGACTTTTATTATGTCGTTAGTGTTTGCGGTTTGGCAGGCACTATTAAACAATTTTGTTATCGAGCGAGCACAATTTACCGGAGCTGAAATTGGCATATTACAAAGCTTACGAGAAGTCCCTGGCTTTCTCGCTTTTACAGCCATCTTCGTATTATTACTGATCCGCGAACAGGCGTTTGCTCTGGTGTCTCTTGCCGTGCTTTGTATTGGTGTGGCGATTACTGGATTCTTTCCACAAGTACTGGGGCTGTACATCACCACGGTATTAATGTCAGTTGGGTTTCATTATTTTGAAACCATTAATCAATCACTAACACTGCAATGGGTAGAAAAAGAAAAGGCTGCTGCTTTTATGGGTAAAGCCCTTGCATGGCGAAGCGCTGCTGCCCTTGGGGGCTATGCCAGTATCTGGCTTGTCATGAGCTGGTTAAAACTCGATTACCAATGGATGTACGCCATTATTGGTGCCTTAGGCCTTATCATGGTGATCACCATTAGCCTTTATTTCCCCACGTTTCCTCAAGGTGAAGTCCAACATAAAAAGCTACTGCTAAGAAAGCGGTACTGGCTTTACTATATGCTGACCTTTTTCTCTGGTGCTAGACGGCAAATTTTCATGGTTTTTGCTGGATTTATGATGGTTGAAAAATTTGGCTACAGCATCACTCAAATCACCTCGCTATTTTTAATTAACTATGTGGTTAACCTGTTATTTGCACCAGCCATAGGCCGCTTTATTGGCCGCATCGGCGAGCGCAATGCATTGACCATTGAGTATATTGGTTTAATCGCAGTGTTTGTGAGTTATGCGCTGGTTGAACACGCTGAATTTGCAGCAGCGCTCTACGTTATCGATCACTTATTATTTGCCATGGCAATTGCAGTGAAAACGTATTTTCAAAAAATTGCTGACCCTAAAGATATTGCCGCAACAATGTCGGTCAGTTTCACTATTAACCATATTGCGGCGGTCATCATTCCGGCCCTGTTAGGCTTCTTGTGGTTAAGCTCACCTGACATGGTATTTTATATTGGGGCGGGCTTTGCCGTGTGCTCACTCATTTTGGCCATAAATGTGCCTCGTCACCCAGAGCAAGGTGAAGAGGTTGCTCATTTTGGCAAAGTGACTAAAGTCATTAAAAAAGTAAATACAGCTGTAACAAACTAATAGACAATCAAGCAGATACTTGGCATAAACGTGTGTTGAGTATCTGTTTTTTTCGGCAAGCTCGTACTCAAGTTCAATACTGAAGCTCGATAGTTCAGCTCGATATAAGATCCTACGCAGCTAACTGAGCTGGGATACAAACCGCTAGCCTATTAATACTTATGAACCCTGTAAACGGTGAACAAACAACCATGGTTGAAACGGTAACAAGCACGGCTAACAATACCGTGAAAACTAGAACGAAAGACAGCAGCAAAGCCGCTGATGTTTCAGCCCGTAAAAAAGCGCTTCTGCTGGGACGTATGCTTGGTTTAGCCAGCGAGGAAGACTACCGTGCTAGCACTGCCTCGATTAGCGAACGTGCTGCTTTTAGGGCGCAGAAGCAGGCCTGTCAGTATCAAGAGAACCTTGAAACCATTTACAAAATCGCCATCAGCCACACACCATCCGATGTGACTGGCGTGGATTTAGACCCCGATTGGGCGCATCAGTTTTTTCAATTGGCCGAGCAAATTCATAACCGTAAAATGCAGGAGCTTTGGGGCAGAATTTTAGCGAATGAGATCACCTCTCCCGGCAATTTTAGCCTGCGTACCTTAAGCACGCTGAAACAGTTAACCCATAAAGAGGCGCAGATCTTAGAAAAGGCACTCGGTATGTCGGTCCTAGTGAACAATGAGACTCGGCTCAAGCTTATTATCGGTTTTAAACATGCCAGTGGCTTGGGGCAATTTTTTAAAAAAGCCACCTCGACCAATATCGGCCTGTCTCAATTTGGCCTGCCCTACTCTAATATTTTGACCTTAGTTGAGGCGGGAGTTTTACATCGCAGCGAACTAGAGACCGGATTGCTTAGCAGTAAGACGCCCATTAGCTTTTCTCTTAGCGAGCAAAAGCTCAAACTCACCCCTAAGAGCGGCCAACTATTTTTCAGCTATTATCGCTTTACTTCAATAGGCGATGAGCTAGCACAACTCATTCCTTTCAGTACCGATAAAAGCTATATCAAGGCGATGAGAGTACTGTTTGCCCAAGATTTTAAGATTGAATAGCCAGGACTTATTTACCGAGCAACAGCTTAGCTAATGTCACCTTAGCTAATGTCACCTTAGCGACTTAGAAAAAGCACAAACAAAAATGCGATGCCTATGGGGTTCATAAGGGCATCGCATTGCTTGTTATCATTACTCATTCATCATTCAAAGTAAGGCTAGCTGCTAGCTTTGCCCGTTATCAGCCTTAAAGAGAGTAGCTATAGGCAAAATACTCTGTGTCTTTCACAAAGCCTATTTTTTCATAGAGCGCCTGAGCCGATAGATTATCTTTAGCTGTACCTAAGTCCACTCGAACGGCGCCAGTTTGTTTGGCTAAATCGATAGCGCAATCAATTAAGCTATTGGCGACGCCTTGCTTTCGATGTGATGCTGCCACAAACAAGTCGTTTAAGACGATGATTTTACCCAGCGATACCGACGAAAAGGTATGATAATTTAATACAAATCCAATAGGCTTATCTTCTGAGCTATAGGCAATAAACACCGTTGCATCAGCGTTTTGTAAACGCTCATTTAAGTATTTTCGATAGGTAGCGGGTGCCGATGCTTGCTTATAAAAAACCATATATTGATCAAATAGCATGACCAAATCATCGAGTTCTTTAATCGAAATCCTTTTTATATTCATCACGTTCCTTGGGGCTAGTTATTCGTCTCGCATAAACACACTATCGGTATCATCCCTTTTAGTGTAGGGACTAACAACGCACCTCACTGTTAGCGAAGGGCTTCACATGGGCCTTTACACCGCTTTTTTCAGCTTCTTTGAGTCAATCACCTGAATCGCCGCTAAGTAATCCAGTAACGCACTCACCTGTGTCGCCAAGTCACCTTTGCTGGTATCTATGGTGAGCTCGGCTGCGGTTGGCACTTCATAAGGCGCTGAGATCCCAGTAAAGTTTTTAATCTCTCCTGCACGCGCCTTGCTGTACAAGCCTTTAGGGTCGCGCGCTTCACACACTTCTATTGGCGTCGACACATGCACTTCAATAAACTGACCATTATCGAATAATGCACGCACACGCTCGCGCTCTTCTCTCGTTGGCGAGATAAAGGCAGACAGCACCACAAGGCCTGCATCGACCATCAATTTTGCCACCTCTCCTACTCGGCGAAGGTTCTCATCACGATCATCTGCGCTAAAGCCAAGATCTTTACATAAACCATGACGCACATTGTCGCCATCAAGCAGGTAAGTGTGAAATCCGGCATCAAATAAAGCCCGCTCAAGCGCGCCCGCTAAGGTGGATTTACCCGAACCTGACAGGCCTGTGAACCACAATAAGATAGGATTCTGCCCTTTCTGATCCGCGCGAGACTGCTTATCAATACTGTGCTGGTGCCAAACGATATCAGACATAAAAACTCCAAAAAATCTAATCTATACAATACATAGCCAAATGTGCTTCAACATTATAAAAGCGTAAACTGCACACTTAATTCTCTCAAATACCTGCTTCACACAAGCACTTGCTCATTCAAACACTAGCGCTAATCAAGTATCAGTCTATTCAAGCAAGACCGATTCAAGAGGCTTAAAAGGGAAACAACAACGGAACCAACACCAATACGATTGCCGAATAAAGCAGTGACAAAGGTAAGCCCAGTCGAACAAAATCACTAAAACGATAATTACCTGCGTTATAAACCATTAAGTTAGTTTGATATCCATAAGGCGAAATAAAGCTGGCACTAGCACCAAATACGACCGCTAAAATAAACGGCCGAGTATCTACGCCATAACTTAACGAAATAGCATACGCTACCGGAAACGACAGCGCTGCAGCGGCATTATTGGTAATCAGTTCTGTCAGCAACAAGGTCATGAAGTACACCGCCACAAACGCCGCAAATACCCCATAACCATTAATCGCCGCTAAAATAAATGAGGCAATATCATCGGCAAGTCCGGTTGATAGCATCAAGTTCGCCAAACTTAAGGCGCTACCAACAATGACTACCAGCTCAAACGGAAAACGACGCTTTAGCTCTGAAAGACTCACCGCCCCGATGGCTAGATAGCTCATCAAGAGTAAAACCAACCCTTTTACTAACGGCAAAATACCGGTCAAACTCGCTAAGATGGTCAGTAAAAATCCCGCTAACACCCATTGGCTGCGGCGAGGATCTAGCCTGACACTTAAATCTAAACCACTCACGGCAGCAAATTCAGACGCCAATTTAGTGTTGCTGCTAAAACTGTCACCAGGGGTGATTAACAACACATCGCCCGCTTGCAACTCTATGTCACCTAAACCGCCTTTAAGCGGGTGATGACCACGGCGAATAGCTAATACCGCACCATCAAACTTCTCTCTAAAAGTCGACTCTTTCAGTGAGCGACCAACGAGAGTCGAACTCGGTGCCAATACCGCTTCAATTAAATTTTGTCCCTTGGCTTGTTGCTTACCAAACCATTCAAGGCCATCAAACTGATGTAATAACTCAACCGACTCCACCGCGCCACTAAAGCGCAGCACATCTTCGCTTTGCAATACTAAGTGCGGTGGCACTGGGCAGATGCGAATACCACTGCGCTCAAGCTCAACTAAATACAGCTTTTTAAGCGCGCGTAAGCGGTTATCTTGTACGCTGTGGCCTATCAATAAGGACTCTTTTGCTACCCGAGCTTCGAGTAAGTAAGGCAAAGCCTCATCGATAGACTCTTCGCGCCTGTCGGGTAACCAATTGGCTAACAACACCAATAACCCCACGCCCGAAATAACGATAACGATGCCAATCATAGAAAACTCAAAGAAACCTAAAGGTACTAGGCCTGCATTTTCTACAAACGAGTTGACGATTAAGTTAGTCGAGGTGCCAATAAGCGTTAGCGTTCCGCCTAAAATTGCCGCATACGATAGCGGCAACAACAGCTTAGCCGGTGCATGAGCCTGGTTACGGCGCACCACACCAATGAGTGATGCCACCACTGCGGTATTGTTCGTAAACGACGATAATAGTGCCGTCGACAAGCCTAGCTTAGCCATGGTTGATGCCAGCGATCCTTGGCCGACCACCTGGCTTAACTTGCCTAATAGCGAAGTTTTCTCAAGCGCTGCAGTCGACATGATTAGCAGCACTAGAGTGACTAAACTAGCATTGGTAAAGCTAGCTAACGTGGTTTCCAGCTCCACCATGCCAAGTAAGTAAGTGGTTAACGACGCAATAAAAAATAGCGCTGCAGGTGTCCATAGCCCCGCCATTAAGGCGGCGACTAAGGCAAATAGTATGCACGATAACACCCACAAATCAGCCACGGCTAACCCTCGACCTTACTGATATCAATCGCTTGCCAGTGAGGATATTGCTTGCGAATTAACGCATTGAGCTCAAGTTCAAAATCACTGTATTGCTGAGCCGTTTTAAGCTCTTTAGAGCTCGATACCGCCATGACGGCTGCAACGGTCGCGTTAGACAAACGATCGATTAAGATCATGCCACCGGTATCACGAATTAACGTGTATGGGTCGATAGCAATCGACTCATTGAGCTCAAGTGTGACTCGCGCCATATCATTAAGGCCAATACTGTTGCTGTCATTACGGTCTAAGGTATTAACATCAACCACATATTCAATTTTTACCACGCTGGCTTGCAACTTTTTACCTGCAACTTTCAGATCATATAGCTGGTTTAATTGCAGTGGCTTTTCATCCATCCAAGCGATATCGGCGCTGACATGGTTAGCCAGTGTTGGCGCGTTGTCGACTTGCGATAACAGATCGCCCCTTGAGATATCAATTTCATCTTCAAGGGTTAAGGTCACCGCCTGGCCGGCAACGGCCTGCTCAAGATCGCCATCAAACGTTACGATACGGGCAACCTTACTGCGCTTACCCGATGGCAGTGCCACCAGCTCGTCACCGACATTAATCACACCCGATGCCAGCGTGCCGGAAAAACCACGAAAATCGAGATCGGGGCGCTGCACATATTGCACAGGAAAGCGTACCGGCAGGCTGTTAAGCTCACGGCGAGTATCGATAGTTTCTAATAGCTCTAACAGCGTGCCACCGCTATACCAAGGCGTTTGACTACTGGCATCAACCACGTTATCACCTTTAAGGGCTGACAACGGCACATAGCGAATATCAATATCAATATCACCTAACTGCTCGGCAAACGCGGCAAACTCGGCGCGAATGTTATTAAAGACTTGTTCATCAAAGCCCAATAGATCCATTTTGTTGATAGCAACAACAAAGTGACGAATACCCAGTTGCGATGCAATAAATGCATGACGGCGGGTTTGGGTTTGTACGCCATAACGCGCATCGACCAAAAGCACGGCTAAATCACAGGTAGATGCTCCCGTTGCCATGTTACGCGTGTACTGTTCATGGCCTGGCGTGTCGGCAATAATAAACTTACGCTTGTCACTGGAAAAGTAACGATAAGCCACATCGATAGTAATGCCCTGCTCACGTTCTGCTTGTAAGCCATCGACCAACAGGGCTAAATCCACTTCTTCACCCGTGGTGCCAAGCCTTGCGCTATCACTCTTTAAGCTCGCAAGCTGATCTTCATAAATTTGTGCGCTGTCATGCAGCAAGCGACCAATCAAGGTACTCTTGCCGTCGTCAACACTACCGCAGGTTAAGAAGCGTAATAGCCCTTTATGCTGTTGTAATGACAGGTATTCCTTCACACCTAAATCTTCAAGTTCTGCCGCCAGGCGCGCGTTATTATTTACTGCTTGATTCATAATGATTCCTTAGAATTCTTAGTCCACATTCATCCCAGATGACATGCGTTTAGAAATAGCCCTGACGTTTTTTCAGTTCCATCGATGCACTTTGATCTGAATCGATAAGCCTACCTTGGCGCTCACTTGAGCGAGTCAATAACATCTCTTCAATGATCTTCTCTAGCGTGTCGGCCTCTGAGTGCATCGCTGCGGTTAATGGGTAGCAGCCTAAGGTTCTAAAGCGCACTAACTCCTCTTTCGGCAGCTCGCCCTGTGCAAGTGGCATTCTGTCGTCATCAACCATAATCATCATGCCATCGCGCTCGACAACCGGACGTTTTTGGGCAAAGTACAGCGGCACAAGCTGGATATTTTCCTGATAGATATATTGCCAAATATCCAGTTCAGTCCAGTTAGATAACGGGAACACACGAATGCTTTCGCCCTTATTCACCGCACCATTATAGGTACGCCATAGCTCTGGGCGTTGATTCTTAGGGTCCCATGTATGGTGCTTATCGCGGAACGAATAGACGCGCTCTTTAGCGCGAGACTTCTCTTCATCGCGACGTGCGCCACCAAAAGCGGCGTCAAAGCCATACTTATTCAGCGCCTGCTTTAATCCTTGGGTCTTCATGATGTCAGTGTGCTTAGCGCTGCCATGCTCAAATGGGTTAATCCCCATCTCTATGCCTTCAGCGTTTTTATGAACCAGTAGCTCAAAACCAAACTCTTTAGCCTGAGCATCACGAAAGGCGATCATCTCTTTGAACTTCCAATCGGTGTCGACATGTAACAGTGGGAAGGGGATCTTTCCCGGATAGAAAGCTTTGCGAGCAAGATGAAGCATCACAGAAGAGTCCTTACCGATGGAATACATCATCACTGGGTTATCGAATTCAGCCGCCACTTCGCGGATAATTTGAATGCTCTCAGCTTCCAGTTGTTGCAAATGGCTTAACTCTTTCGCGGCCATGCTAATTCTCCGTATTCTTCAATCAATTATTTTTCATTACGGCTAACTCAGGATCATTGAGTTGGCCGGGCAGTTACGTTTAGGCGTAGCTTATTTAAGTTGTGCGGCTAATTCAGAGCTATTGAGCTGGCTAGTCTTTTTAGGGGTAAACCAATTTAAACTATCGGCGAGCGCTACCACTTCACCTATTACCATCAACGCTGGCATCACTAAGTCGGGATGATTAGCTAGCTCATCAATATTGTCGAGTGTCCCTACAAAAGTTTGCTGCTCGGCAGTCGTGGCTTTCGATACGATAGCCACTGGGGTGTCAGCTTTTCTGCCGGCTCCCATCAAACCTTGCTTTATCCGGCTTGCGTTTAAGATCCCCATGTAAACCACTAAAGTATTATTGGGGTTCGCATAGCCTTGCCAGTCCATGGGACGGCTCTCAAGTTTGCAATGACCAGTAATAAAGGTAACGCCTTGAGCATAATCTCTGTGAGTAAGCGGGATACCTGCATAGGCTGCAGTGCCACTCGCTGCGGTTATTCCTGGCACGACTTCAAAATCGACTCCGGCAGCAACAATCGTCTCGAGTTCTTCGCCACCACGTCCAAAAATAAACGGGTCGCCGCCTTTTAAACGGACGACATTTTTACGGGTGTAGGCCTTTGTTACCAGCAGCTGGTTTATCTCACTTTGCGCGGCGCTATGCTTGCCTGCGCGTTTACCGACGGCAATTTTCTCGGCATGCTGTGGGATAAGCGCAAGAATATCATCACTCACTAATGCGTCATAAAGTACGGCATCGGCACTTTGCAGCACCCGATATGCTTTAACCGTCAGTAGATCGACATCACCAGGTCCTGCTCCCACTAGCCATACTTTGCCCAATTCGGCTTGACCGGGTAAAGCTACAATCTCCATCACGCTACCTCACTCTATTTCGTTATGTTGAAATATAGCGGGCTGCTTATTCCATAATAAATAGATATTTATTACTCGTTATAACTTTTTGTTATTTGAATGATTTTCAATAGCGTACTACTTAAACCAGAAACCCATTAAGTACATGTATAATAAAGGGAAAAAATATTTATCGTGACGAAGGCGTTGATGAAGGTTTTCTCTTAGCTCATTTTTAGCACTAAGTTATTGCATTTAGATCTAGTAGGCGTCACAAAATCAAGTAAATAAGCAACGCGCCGTACAGGCTCGCACTTCACACCATCAAAGGTGTCTTTGTGTTACATGACTGCTCAATAGCTGTTAAATCTTTATGCAGCTAGGTAGAATCCAGCACAAATAACAAAATGCTGCATATTGATCTACCAAATCTCAGGGAAAGTTATGAACAAACTTAGTGCGCTACTCATACCGCTATGCGTGTGTTGCTCATTTACGCTTTACGCTGCCGATACACAAAGCAGCAACGCGAATATAGAAGTCCAGCCAAAGAAAGAAAGGTCATTAGTCGATAAGCGCATCTCAGAGGAAAGTGCCACTGGCGATCTCCCCTATGTCATCACGCCGCACAAAGTGAACTACATTTTGCCTGTGACTTACAGCGCATCACCTAATATGGCTCCTTTTGCTGAGGAAGCCGCTGAGCATCCATTTGGTTTAGATAACATGGAAGCTAAGTTTCAAATCAGCTTTAAGTTTCCGCTTTGGCATAATGTATTTGGTGATAACGGTCATCTGTTTGCGGCCTATACCAACCAGTCTTACTGGCAGGTATACAATAAAGAGATCTCCTCGCCGTTTAGGGAGACTAACCACGAGCCAGAGATCTTTATGCTGTTTACCAACGATTGGCAGCTAGGACCACTGACCAACTCTTTTTGGGGGCTGGGTGCTGTGCATCAATCTAATGGCCAGTCTGGCCCTCGTTCTCGTAGCTGGAACAGGCTCTATGGCATGATGGTATTTGATAATGGTCCCTTTGCCATTGAAGCCAAGGCATGGTGGCGTATTCCTGAAGATGAAAAAGAGACGCCCAGCTCACCACGAGGCGATGATAATCCCGACATTACTGATTATATGGGAAATGTAGAGCTCACTGGCGTTTACGGACTCGATGAACATAGGTTTACCTTAATGGTGCGCAACTACATTCAAAAACCTAACTATGGCGCAGTCGAGTTTACTTGGAGCTATCCGATTTTGGGTAACTTAAGACTTTATACTCAATATTTTAATGGCTACGGCGAAAGTTTAATCGACTACAATGTACATAACCAACGAATAGGTATCGGGGTTTCGATCAACGACATTTTGTAATCGACGCCACTAGCCATTACTGTCACTGACAACACACTATCGACAGCGAGCGACTGCCAGCAAGCGATACGAGTAAGCAGCATTGAATAACCAGTAGTAGGCTCGATACCAAAAACATCTATAGCAGGCCTGGTTCTATACCACGCCAAGCCTGCATTAAAAAGGATGAAGCATGAGCTTGAGCTTTAAGGGCATCATTAGCATTTTCGCTATACTCATTTGCGCGAGTACTGCTCAGCTCATTCACCTATCACTTCCCTCCAGCCCAGGTAAAACCACGCTTAACCACAGACAGTATCAGCAAGATATTGATACCCTTGTTGAAGCCATTAAGCAGCATTCCGCCTTTGCCGCCATGGACCCTGAGCGTGTAACCGCTATCACACATGCAACTCAGTCACTGCTGCTGTCAGCGACTAACAGTAACCATGCCATACAGTTGGAGCAGCAGTTACTACAACTACTAAGCCAACTCAATGATCCCGGCGCCGGAGCGCTGCTCCCCATAAATACCTCGGGCAACATAAGCCGTTTGCAGCAACTGCCAATAGACATACTCTTTGATGGTCAGTACTGGCAAGCATTTACCCAACATGGTGAAATACTCGAACCAGACTTTCCCTACCTGACTCATATCGATGGACTACCAATGAGACGTTGGGTAGAGGCGAGCCTGACCTATCTTGCCGATCCAATAAAGTTGTCGACTCAGGCGCAAAGCCGCTGGATAAAACAGATTGCCAGATTAAGGCTAGATATTGGCCTTAGTGACAGAGATGAAACCGTAATAACCCTAAGTAATGGCGAAACAAGCCTGCAACGCTCTATCAAGCTGACGCAAGATCTGCTGACTGCAAAAGAGCTGCCACCAAAAGTAAATGCCCTAGAAGTGACAGCTCCAGAAACGAGCCCACCTCAGAGCACCTTGCCTTTAGATGTTGTGCGCCTAAGCCCAAATATAGACGCAGCCACAATAGAGTTACTTTCAAGCCAATTAGCAGGGCTTAGCACTGATCCCACTGCGCCGCTGGTTATTGATATCCGGGCAATTAAGCAGCCTCAACCCTTGCTTATGGCTTGGCTGATTACCCATTTTGCTAAACAACATAAGCCACAAAGTATCGGTTTATTACAATACAAGCGCTTTGCGACATCCAGAGCCGACCAACTTCCCACGCGCTACATACCAATGTCACAATTAAGCTTTTTTGAACAAGCTGAGCTAAAAAACCAGGGGTTTGAAACTCATCAGCCTCCCGCATCCGTATTTAGCGATTATCTAGTACGTAAATATCATCCAACTCAGGTATCTAACAGCCAGCAGCAGAGTCATTACCTCTCCTTATTAGTTGATTCAAGTTGCGAACTAGAGTGCGAATGGGTAGCTCTCGCTTCGCTGCAATGGCCTCATGTCGAGCTAATAGGTGAAACCACCCGCGGCAGTCTAAGCCCTCGTCATCGCGTGACTTTGCCCAACAGTGGTATTGAGGTGCAATTTAGTAAAGGAGTTGTGTATGCTCCCAACGGTCAGCTGATCTCAGGTGTTGGTCTTACCCCAGCAATGCAGCTAAATCAGCTCGCCTTTGAGGATCCTCTGATTGTTAAACTTATCGCAACCAAGAAGTTAGACGCATCGCTTCTGCCATTAAAGGGGACTTTAGCTATCGTTCCCCAAGAAAAACGCTAGCGGTTTTCGGCTAACAAATACTGATTAATGTCATTTTTTTTCTATGATAATAAGCGAATGCATTCCATCACCAGGCTAACTAAGGTATAAGAGCCCAATGAAAACCCCAAAACGACTCCAACCTCTGGTTGATGAAGGACTAATTGACGAAGTGATTCGTCCATTAATGAGCGGCAAAGAAGCCGATGTTTACATAGTTAGATGTGGCGACGACGTTCGTTGTGCCAAAATTTATAAAGAAGCTGATAAGCGCAGCTTTAAGAAAGCCGTCGAATACCGTGAAGGACGTAAGGGTCGTAACTCTCGTCGAACAAGGGCGATGGAGAAAGGATCTAACTACGGACGCCAAGAACAAGAGCAGGCATGGCAAAATGCCGAGGTCGATGCACTGTTTCGTCTAGCGGATGCTGGCGTGCGTGTGCCTACGCCTTATGGCTGTTTTGATGGTGTGCTATTAATGGAGCTCATCACAGATGAAGCCGGTTATGTGGCACCACGACTTAACGATGTCACTCTTAACGCCGATATGGCCATCGCGCACCATGCTATGGTGATGAAAGATGTGCAGCGTATGCTATGTGCAGGCCTTATTCACGGTGACTTATCTGAGTTTAACGTGTTACTCGACCATACTGGACCTGTGATCATTGATCTGCCTCAAGCGGTCGATGCCGCTGCCAACAATAACGCTAAACGCATGTTATTACGTGATGTGAATAATATGACTCAGTATTACGGTCAATTTGCGCCGTCACTGCTCGGCAGTAAATATGCCCAAGAGATGTGGCTTAAGTTCGAGTCTGGCGACTTGTTACCCGATACTGAGCTAACAGGTGAGTTTATTGAGAGCGAGCAAAGTGCCGATATTGAGGCGGTGCTAGCCGAGATCCAAGCCGCTTTTGAAGAGGAGCAAGATAGAAAAGCGCGGATCCAGGGTGAAACGGAAGATGAGTTTTAATCCTCATCTGTATAACTAAGCTAGTTAAGCTGATATTTATCAAATAAAAATCCCTGCAATGTCGCCATTGCAGGGATTTTTGCTGTGCCGTTTAATCGAAATTAGTCAACTTGATCGGTGTCGCCTTGAGGCGTTGCAGACTCTAGATTAACCTTTTCAATATTCAGTTCAGCCAAGTTTGCGGCGATATCTTCCGCTGCTGTTTTAGCATTGATATCTTCATCAATTTTTAAAATCTTACCGTCGGTGCCGATGTAAAATGTCACCCGGCTCGCAACGCGAACAAAGTTAAGTACATCGTATGCCTTGGCAGTCTCTTTGCTTGGATCGCTAAGCATTGGAAAGTCTGCCTTTTGCTCACGGGCAAAGGCTTGGTTATCTTCTAAATCATCAACGCTGGCCATCATGTATACGGCGTTATATTCACGGATTAGGTGACCCTTTTCCACTAACGATTTACATTCCAAAGTACAGCCACGCGTGTTTGCCATTGGGTACCAGGCCAAAACCAAATTTTGCTTACCTTTGTAGTCACTTAATTGGTAAAAATGGCCATCTGTTGCCTGCAGTTTAAAGTCAGGTGCGATATCCCCCACCTTTAAATCGGTTGCCATCGCAGCGAGTGGCATCAGCAATAATGCGACAAATCCAAATTTTGAAAGCTGTTTAATCATGTTGTTCACCTTTTTGATTCAATGAATCATTTTGACTCTATGAATTGTTTGTATTTTGTTTTTATTATCAATATTCAATTTAGCCTCACGGTCAAATCAAACACTTAGCTTTATTTATTTAATGCTTTAGCTACTTAATACGTAAAGAGCTGATTAAGGATCAACTCCGCACTAGCCCAGACACTCAAACGCTAAATCGTAAGCCTTGCCCAAGTCGACCGTTTTAGGTCTGTGTGTTTTGAGGTCACTACAACGCTTATCTGTTGCTCTTAGTGTAGCAGGATGAGCAAACTCAACCTCGATCTCTACGCTGGCTAATATCGCGCCTTCCATTAAAAAAGTGCCTGCGCCACCAGCACCTTGCCCCGTTGTCGCACGTCGATTGACAACTAACTTATCAAGCTTATGTTCCTTGATATAAGCCTTGATTAACGCGACAAACTCACGAGTATCTTGTTGAGTCGGGTTTTTCACTAAGCTAAATTTATTCACCTTAGGCGCGATAACATGATGAGTATCCCGACTTCCCGACAGGGTAACCAACCTCACTTCATTGGCTTTTAAAAATACCCCACAAACAACCTGTTCAGTCATCTTGACTCCAAACCATAATGCTATTGGTAAATAAAAACGCCAGCCGTAACTGGCTGGCGTTTTCGATTGCTCATTATTGCATAAATGCTTTACTGAGTTGAGCGAGAGTTAACATAAGAGTCAATCTCAAAGCCTTTCTGGTCGATATCTAGACTTAGCTTAACGCGCATATCGTAGTCTTTCATCATCTCAAGCTCTTCAGGTATAGGCTCGCCCGTTAACTCAATAAAGGTTAGCAAAGGCTTAAACATCTTCATGTAATCAGTAGACATCACCATCAAGCCATTATTGACTAGCGTTTCAGCCGCTAAGCTATTAGCGATAGCCTCACCTTTATTGCCCGCAAACAACACTAAGTGATTCCCTTTAACTGCCAACTTTGGCGAGACATTCACCTCTGCTGGTATTGGGATAATCGTGTTGAGATCGATTGCATCACCATTAGCTGGTAGCTGAATGTTGGCCAGCTCAGGTGCAAAAGGCTTCACCAAGTTAAACAGCATTGCGGGGTTTTCAGCAGACAAACTCAATACCGCATCTAGGCTTTCAAGCTGTGGATTATCAAGATTGTCACTGATCTTATAATCGATAAGCGAGACACCAATACCTTTCACGCCATTTGCCATCCCCGTAAACATGCCTAGCATTGCAGGGCTCTGTTGGCTCATCTGCACCTGCATTTCAGCAAGGGGGCCACACTGGTACTCCGGAGTTAACATGTCGTCCCAAATAGCCGTTAATGACGGCACCATCTGGTTAACATCAATTCCAAGACCGAAAGTAAACACACTATTGTCAATGTCTTGTACATAAGCTGGAATATATCCACGCAGCTTTTGATAGGCATTTAGCAGCACCTGGTTATTACTTTCTACTACCGTTCTAAAACCAAATATGCTTTCTTTGTCGGTAACTTTAAGCTCATCATAACCTGCCACCGTACGCGGCCAATTATCGGCTATCGATGCAAGCTCCTGCTGACATGCCGGTGTTCTAAGCTCTACCAGAGGGTCTTCTTCAACCATTTCAAATAACTTAGATAGCTGACCTGCAAGTTGATTTCCATCTGTGCTGGTTAGCGCAGTGACAATCTCTTTATGATTGATATAGCTCACACCTTCGTTCATAAAGCCATTGTTCTTGATGATGTCTTCAATAATATGTGCATCAACAATTGAATTATCCACTGGTGTCACGCCTAGTGCGGTTTCCAGTAAAACAGCTTCACTAAAAGAGGTGGTTATGGTTGATACCAGCAGGCCATCATGCACTGTAACAATCAGATTAATATGCTCTTTTTCGCTTTCATCTGTGAGCTGATAGCTACGATAATCCACGCCCTTTAAATTGGCATTTGTGTGAGTAAAGCCACTATCAGCCTCGGCTTTATCGAGTAACGCCCAAATCGCATCGGCATTTTCAACTTCAACTTTTATCACCGGCATTAGGCCGAGCGTGTAAAAGTAGCTACGAATATTTTCTGCAAGGCCAAAGGTTTGAATAAAAGTGCTACCGTCTTTCATTGACGCCATGTATGACTTAGCAAGGCTCAATATAAATCGTGTTTTAGGGTCGGATTCTTGCTCGAGATCATCTAAGGCATCAGCAGGATACTGCCTATAGGCCTCAGAAAGAGAATTGATATAAGACTTAATAGGAAAAGGTTGTAGCTGAGCAGAGAAAATCGGGGTATCTGCTGGCACATAGCTTAATACAGCATTATCGCTTGCCGACACCTGCGTTGATTGCTGGCTATACCAATATCCACCAGCACCCGCAGCGACAACCACTGCAGCAATAAGCATCTTATTCATTCAAAACTCCATTTAAAAATTCAATTAATCCAGTATAAACAGCAGTAAACGGTGTTACCGAATCAATACTACAACATTGTGTGTAGCTAATACTAATCTGTATGAAATAGCGGCGGAAATTGACTGAAATATGATGCTATTTGGATTAAATAGGGGTGGGGAGAAACTAAAAATGACACTAATTTAGCGCGAGGTGAGACTGAATAATAACAGCAAACGCCAGCCCCAAATACTTGAAAGCCCCAGGCAACCCAACATAGCGGGGTTGCCTGGGGCACAAATCGCTTGATAAGCAGGCGCTAGCAAGCCAATCAAAGCACTCATTTTTTTCGCCCCTTGGCTGTAAAAAATGAGCTTGGTTTATCTGGTTACTGACGGCTCTGCCTGCAATGTTTAGCTGATTTTGATATGTACACCACATTTGATGTACGTCTCGAATAATCAGTGGAAGACTAAACCTTGCCTAGCCCAATCGAGCTTGATACAGAACAGTTCCCTAAAACCATCTACGGGAACCTCAAACTATAGCCTAAAAAAATAACTGTGCATAACCTTGTGAGTAAAAATGTACAGAAATAAACAAAAATTAATACTAAAGCACTAAAACCATTTTACAACAATCACTTACGAAGATTGAATTTGTATGCAGATATACGTTTCACTCGCCTACAAATGGCACGTTTGTACCACTTGTTATGGCGATTACTCTGCTTAGCCTGTTTCTATCACTAAATGTCGTAGTGCAGACCACATTCACGCTTTAATCCATTAAAACGCGTTTCCTCTTCACTCATTCCCAGCTCTAGGGGTTTACTCGAATGGGTGTCGCCCACAGAGACATAACCTTGCTCCCATAATGGGTGATAAGGCAGCTCAAACTCGGTTAAGTACTCATGCACCTGTTTATTGCTCCAATCAATGATCGGTAGAATTTTATAGCGCTGTCCATGAATCGCCAAAATTGGCAGAGCCTCACGAGTACTCGATTGAGAACGTCTCAACCCCGCAAACCAGGTACCGACCTCTTGCTCAGCCAAGGCACGTTGCATAGGTTCTACTTTGTTGATCTGGTTATATTTATCCAGACCATCTAAGTCTTGCTCCCACAACTTACCAAAGCGCGCTTCTTGCCATGCCGCGCTATAAGGCGATGCATACACCTTGAGATTAAGCGAGAGCCTTGCAGTCAACTCGTCGATAAATTGATAGGTTTCGCTAAATAGGTAACCCGTATCGGTGAGCAGTACTGGAATATCTGCCTTTTCAGCGCTAACCATATGCAACATCACCGCCGCTTGAATACCAAAACTTGACGATAATGCATGCTTACCCGGCAAGTATGCCAATGCCCAGCGCACGCGCTGGACGGGTGTCAACTCAGCTAAAAATTCATTGACGCGTTTTAATTCAGCTTGTTGCTCTACTTTCGGCGCGCTTAATAACGCGCTAAGCGCGTCCGCCGTAATCACAGAATCAACAACATTGTGGGTATCAACCATGAAAGTCCTTAGCCGCATCGTTCACAGCTGCAACTACGCCACTACGCACGGTATAGTTACCAAAAGTTTCACCCGCCTGGCGCTGTGATACATATTGCGCAAACAGGGTATCTAACTCCGCAAGGATCTCCGCTTCCTGGATATTCTCACGATATAATTTATTCAAGCGGGTGCCTTCAAAGCTAGCGCCTAAATAGAGGTTGTAGCGACCCGGCGCTTTACCGACTAAACCAATTTCAGCGGCAAAGGGTCTTGCACAACCATTGGGGCACCCCGTCATACGAATAACAATGCCTTGGTCGAGGAAACCATGCTTTTCTTGCAAGCCTTCAACCTTAGTCAGAAAGTCAGGGAAATAGCGCTCGGCTTCTGCCATAGCAAGCGCACACGTTGGCAGTGCCACACAAGCAATAGAGTGACCGCGGGTTTCGGTAATAAGCTTGCCAAGTAAGCCATGCTGCCTTGCTAAACCTTCAATCTGCTCTTTGTCTGCACTCGGTACACCCGCAATAATAATGTTCTGGTTTGAGGTCATACGAAAATCACCCTGGTGAATTTTCGCAATTTCTCTCAGGCCTGTTTGCAGCGGCTGACCCGGTAGATCTGTAACGCGGCCGCCTTCAATAAATAGCGTTAAGTGCCAGTTATCATCTACACCTTGCTTCCAGCCATAGCGATCACCGCGATCGCCAATCACTACATCACGCTTAGGTTCAAACTTAATGCCCGTGCGCGCTTCAATTTCAGCTTTAAAAGTGTCAAAACCATGTTTAACAATGGTGTACTTTAAGCGTGATAATTTACGGTTTTCACGATTACCCCAGTCACGCTGAATCGTCATTACCGCTTCGGCAAACTTTAAGGTGTCTTCGGCCTTGATATAGCCAAAGTCGTCGGCCAAACGTGGGAAGGTCGAGACTTCACCATGAGTTGAGCCCATGCCGCCGCCGGCAACCATATTAAAGCCAACCAACTCATCGCCTTCGGCTACAGCAATAAAGCCCAGATCATTAGTGTAAACATCCACATCATTATCTGGCGGTACGGCAACCGCCATCTTAAATTTGCGTGGTAGGTAGGTTTTACCGTAAACAGGCTCCACCTCTTCACCTTCTGTGGTCACTAATTTTTCATCGTCTAGCCAGATCTCAGCGTAGGCTTTAGTATGCGGCAACATGTTATCTGACAGCTGCTTTGCATAAGCGTAAGCTTGTTGATGCAACTTGGACTCTACAGGGTTTGGGTTACACATCACGTTACGGTTTACATCACCACATGCCGCGATAGAGTCCAGCGCCTCTTTGTCGAGATCTTGAATAATCGTCTTAAGATTACGCTTTGGAATACCGTGATACTGGAACGTTTGACGCGTGGTTAAACGGATGCTGTTTGAGCTCGTCAAGTTCGAGGCTATTTTATCAACCGCCAACCACTGCTCTGGCGAACACACGCCACCGACCACACGGGCACGCAACATAAAGCTATATAGAGGCTCAAGTTTTTGCTCTTTTCGCTCGTTACGTAAGTCACGGTCGTCCTGCTGATAAAAGCCATGGAATTTGATCAACTGTTGATCGCCTTCACTAAACGCACCCGTTACTGCGGTGTCTAAACCTTCTTGAATCGTACCGCGCAGATAATCACTGTCGGTTTTTAGGTATTCATTTACTGCTAACTTTTGCTCACTCATAGCAAGGTACTCTCTTCAAATTCTGTTCTGCTCTCGCGCCAGTTACACCCTAGCGGCGCTCATCATTGCGTGCTCGTTTAACGCTGAGTCTTAATAGACATCTTTTTGGTAACGTTTAGCCGCTCGCAGTGCTTCTAAATATTCAGCCGCTTGCTCTTTGCTTTTACCACCGTGCTCAACAACAAGATCTAACAGGGCTTGATGTACATCTTTCGCCATACGCTCAGCATCACCACAGATATAGAAATGCGCGCCAGATTCTAACCACTGCCACAGTGCCTCGCCTTGTTCGGCAATCTTATGCTGCACATACACTTTATGGTCTTGATCACGAGAAAAGGCCAAATCGATTCGAGATAACAGACCTGATTGCAGGTATTGCTGCCACTCAGTTTGATAAAGGAAATCTTGCTCGAAATGCGGGTTACCAAAGAACAACCAAGCACTGCCTTGAGCGCCCTGCTCAGCCCGTTGCTGCATGAAAGCTCTAAAAGGTGCCACACCGGTGCCAGGACCGACCATGATCACTGGCGTGTCTGGATTTTCAGGTAAACGAAAGTGGTTATTAGGCTCTACGTACACCTGCACTTCTTGACCTTCCTCCGCGCTCGCCAAGAACTGAGACGCTCCGCCAAAACGCGCTACGCCGTCACGGTCATCTTCAACTAATGCCACCGTTAAGTGCACTTCAGACTCAACTTCAGCCTGACTAGATGCGATAGAGTAAAGTCTTGGGGTAATACCGCGTAGCAAGCCAACAAATTGCTCGGCGCTCACAGACGCAGGGTATTGGCGCACTAAGTCAGCCACCTGGTTGTTATTAACAAACTCACGGGTTAACGATTTATCCGCACTGATTGCGAGTAATGCTTGATCTTGACTAAACTCAGCCCATCCCGACACTAAGCCCGGGTAAAGTTGAGTCAGCTCTTTCTTGTTCGTTAACGCATCCTGAAGCGTTAAGGTCTCTTTACCCACACTAACCTGCTCATCAGCATCAAGTTTCAAAGCTTCAATGAGTTCTGAGACCAAGCTTGGAGAGTTGGTAAACCACACCCCTAAGGCATCACCAGCTTGATATTCAATACCCGACTCACCCAGCTCAATTTCAACATGGCGAACATCTCTATCTGAGTCTCTGCCAGTCAGCTTTTGACTCACAAGCAGCTCTGCGGTGTAAGGCTTTTGTTTACTAAAACTTGAGGTCACAGCTTGGGTGCTGGCAATTGAAACCACGCTTGCGCTCGTGCTCTGTACCAAGGGCTTAACCGCCTCTAGCACATCCGCTTGCCACTGCTGTGATTGTTCCTCGTAATCCACATCACACTCAACCAATGGCGCAATAGCGCTCGCGCCTAATGCGTTAAGGCGAGACTCAAAGTCTTTACCGGTTTGACAGAAAAACTCATAACTTGAATCACCCAATGCCAGCACCGAGTAATTAAGGTTATCCAGTTTAGGGGCGCGCTTAGAGCTTAAGAATTTGTGCAGCTCAATAGCATCATCAGGCGCCTCACCTTCACCATGAGTACTCACAACTAACAGCAGTAAGTTCTCTTGTTTAAGTTGACGCGTCTTATAGTCACCCATAGACACTAGGTTGACCGCATAGCCCTGTGCCTGCGCTTTTTCGGCGAGTTCAGTTGCCACTCCTCTACCGTTACCCGTTTGGCTTCCGTAAAGAATGGTAATAGTTTGCTCTGTACCCGCTTGCGAGCTTCCCGCGGCTTGTGGTACTCCCGCCGATCCTTGCTCAGACGTTGCAGCAAGATAGCCACTAACCCAAGCAAGTTGAACGGCACTCAGCTCTGCAGTGAGCTGCTTTAACTTGTCCACTTGGCCAGCAGAAAGCGGCGAAGCGAGTGATGAAAGCTCTTTTAACAACATGGAAACGGCCCTGTATCAGTGTAATGTAGGCAAGCTTATCCCCTCGCTGAAAAAGAAAAAAAGAATAAAAGCTGATTTTTAATTCGATTTTGGAATATACAAAGTTCAAAAATTAAGCTACAAAAGTAACTAGCGGTTCAAATAAACCATTTGGTCTAGGGTTTGCGAGTGCAAACTTCTATTCAAAAGTGTGTCGCAGCGCAAACTTTTCAGTCTGACCAGTCCTGAAAATAGGATATTGAAAAATATGCGCTTGTGTCTAAATCCAGAGTCGCCACAATATGCACCCTGAAAAATAAATGACATCTGTTCCTACTAATGTCCTCAACTGAGAGGTTTACCTTTGTGAAGCTAGGTCTACCCAAAGAAAGTCACGCAGGTGAAAGTCGCGTTGCGATTATTCCTGCCAATGTGGCTCGACTACTTAAAAATAATCTACAAGTTCTTGTTGAAAGTGGCGCTGGTAGCAATGCTGGTTTTACTGATGAAGACTATATCCAAGCAGGCGCATCGATTGTGTCTCGCGAACAAGTTCTGAGTGACGCTGACATCATCACGGTGGTGAATGCAAAAGATGAACAGCTCGCAGAACTCACATCGCTTATCAAGCCACAGCAAATTGTCATAGGCATGATGGATCCGCTAGCGCATCCCGAAAATGCCCAGGCGATTGCAGATACTGGTGCGACCGCAATTGCACTTGAACTTGTGCCACGGATCACTCGCGCACAAAGCATGGATATTCTGTCTTCAATGGCTACAATCGCAGGCTATAAGGCGGTGTTACTTGCTGCGCATAAAGCGCCGCGTTTATTCCCCATGATGATGACAGCAGCGGGCACCCTAAAACCTGCGCGCGCCTTTATCATGGGCGTGGGTGTAGCAGGCCTTCAAGCTTGTGCGACTGCAAAACGCTTAGGCGCTGTGGTTGAGGCTTACGATATTCGTCCCGCTGCACGGGAACAGATTATCTCGGTAGGCGCCAAACCTGTTGAGCTCGATCTAGAAACCGAAAATACCGAAACCAAAGGTGGTTACGCTGCAGAGCAGTCTGATGACTTCCTTAAGCGCCAACAGCAAGCAATGGCCAACGTACTTGCTCAGCAAGATATCGTTATCACCACCGCTGCTATCCCCGGCCGTAAAGCACCAATACTTATCACCAAAGAGATGGTCGATGGCATGAAGCGCGGCACCATTATTGTCGACCTCGCAGCTGAGACCGGTGGTAACTGTGAACTGACCGAACTTGATAAAGAGGTGGTTTACAAAGGTGTAACCATTTTGGGGCCATCAAACGTCCCTGGCACAGCAGCAAACCATGCCAGTCAGATGTACGGTACCAATATTGACAACTTACTTAAGCTACTTGTCAGCAAAGAAGGTGAGTTAAACCTCGACTTTGAAGATGAGATCGTAAAAGACACGGTTGTGGCTCACCAAGGTCAGGTTACTAGCGCGCGTTTACGTGAGCTTTTAGGCTTACCCGCGCTTGACGTTGCAAGCCAAGTTGACAGTCCAGCAGAAAGTCCAGTTGAAACAGCTCCGGAGGCTAAATAATGGAAATTTTACTGCTATTGACCCTATTTGTGGTTGCGGTGTTCTTAGGCGTCGAGATGATCACTAAGGTGCCACCTACTCTGCACACGCCATTAATGTCGGGTTCAAATGCGATCTCAGGGATCTCGCTTGTGGGCGCGCTGTTGTCAGCAGGTTCTGGCGCTGGTATTTGGGTGAACGTACTCGGCTTTGTCGCTGTGGTACTTGCCACTATCAATGTTGTGGGCGGTTACATGGTAACCAACCGCATGCTAGCCATGTTTAAAAGGAAATAAGCCACTATGAGTACGACGATTATTTACCTCGCCTACTTGGTAGCTTCATGCTTATTCATCTTAGGTATTAAAGGGCTAACTAGACCACGTACAGCCGTTAGGGGTAACCAGCTTTCAGCGCTCGGTATGTTTATCGCGGTAGTGGTCACCCTGTTTGACCAAAGCATTTTAAGCTACGAGTGGATTATTGCTGGTGTGTTACTGGGTGGCTCGATTGGTGCTGTTATGGCGACCAAAATTCAAGTGACCTCAATGCCACAAATGGTTGCGATGCTAAACGGCTTCGGCGGCGGTGCGTCACTGTTTATTGCATTGGCTAACTTCCTTGATCCAACCTCAGCAACTCATACGGTTGCACTTGTGTCTATTGCCGCGACTGTGATTATTGGTGCGGTCACGCTTTCGGGCTCATTTGTTGCGTTTGCAAAGCTGCAAGAACTGATTTCAGGTAACCCGATCAAGGTGCCGGGCAACAAGGTGCTTAATGCACTATTGCTTATCAGTGCCATTGGTCTTGCTATCGCTATCGTCATGGATCCAAGCAACATCAACCTGATCTACGCCTTGGTCGCAGTGTCACTGGTTCTAGGCTTGCTACTTGTGGTACCCATTGGCGGCGCAGACATGCCAGTGGTTATTGCTTTACTTAACTCATATTCAGGTATTGCAGCAGCGACCACAGGTTTCATCACTGGCAACACAGTACTGATTGTATCGGGCTCATTGGTTGGTGCATCGGGTATTATCCTGACGCAAATCATGTGTAAAGCCATGAACCGCTCACTGTTTAACGTCCTGTTTGGTGTGATGGCTGAAGGCGGTGAAACCATTGATGCCGACGAAGTCTACGCGGGTAAAGTGACGTCATCTTCACCAGAAGAAGTGGCCATGCTACTAGAAACTGCCGAGCGCGTAGTGATTGTTCCAGGTTACGGTTTAGCCATGGCGCAAGCACAGCACGCCGTGCGTGAATTGGCCTCGGTGATGGAAGCACGTGGCACACAGGTGCTGTATGCGATTCACCCAGTTGCAGGGCGTATGCCTGGTCACATGAACGTCTTACTTGCTGAAGCTGAAGTGCCTTACGAGCAGTTGATTGAGATGGATGAGATCAACCCACAGTTCGAACAGACTGACGTCGCGATTGTGATTGGCGCCAATGACGTAACCAACCCAATGGCGCGTGAAGATAAGGGCAGTCCAATTTACGGCATGCCTATTCTTAACGTCGATAAAGCCAAAACAGTGGTTGTGGTTAAGCGCTCATTGAGCCCAGGCTTTGCTGGCTTGCCTAACCCGCTATTTGCCATGGACAACGCATTGATGTTGTTTGGCGATGGTAAGAAGGCCATTGTGGAGCTAACACAGAGCTTAAAAGAAGCTGACTAGCAGTAATGTTTAATCGCTAAACACCAAAAGGCCGCCAATGCGGCCTTTTATTTTTATTCCACATTGGTATTAAGTTCTATTTAACTTGTCGTTGTTAAAATTATGTAATTCACGGTTAAAAAGCAGTACTCTAGCTCACAGTACCCCGCGCTAAAAAGAAAATAATATGATAAAAAAAATGCTTTCGTTGCTCCCCCTTACACTATTAGCACCAATGAGCGCATTGCAGGCCGCAGAAAATAGCCAGCAAACAAAAATGCCCCCGCCCCCCGTCGAATTAGCGCAAGACACAAAAGTGCAATGGAGCGATAACTGGGGCATAGGCATTGGCATGCGCCGCGGCGATATTCCTTATGCAACCGAAGACGATGAGGTATACGACACCCTGCCTTTAATCTATTTTAAAAATGATTATTTCTACATTAATGGAATGGAAGCTGCGGGTCATATCTGGAAAAACGACAACCATCAGATCAACCTCTACACCCGTTTTCGTTTTGTCGACATCCCCAAAGAACTGCAAAACGACACCCAATCTCAAGCCTTTGATTTTGGATTACAATATCGCTTCGTTAAAGATGAGTGGGATGTTGACCTGGCCTTTTTATCCGACTCTCATAAACGCAGCTATGCCTATAGCCGCACCCAATATCACTGGGAGTCTGGTGACTGGAGAGTCAAGCCTTATGCAGAATTTCAATGGAAAAGCGCTGATTTTAATGACTACTACTACGGCTTAAATCAATACGATGTAGGCGGTGGTGTGAGTGTTAACGCCGGTGTGAAAGCACGCTACCATGTGTTCAGCAACCTATATCTGCTCGGACAGTTTGGCGTTGGTCGTCTCGAAGACGATGTCTACAACTTGCCAACCATTAATAACCGCTTTCAATATGAGTCATTCTTAGGCTTTGGTTTCTTCCCTGAACCTAATAGCAAAAAATACTCAGCGCAACCAGCCCCCACTAAGCGTAAAGAGGGTAGCGAATATATCCGCATCGCCCACGGCTGGGCAACACCATCCAACCTTAATGCCATCTTGAAATGGCAAACCAAGACCGACCCATACAATAACCAGATGACCTCGGCATTTTATGGTACTCAGCTCACCGACAATTTGTTTACTCTGCCTATCGATATGTACCTCACTCCGGGACTTGTTTGGCATCATAGCTCAGAAGTGCAAAATGATATTGCCGAAGCCGTCATTGCTATTAAGGCATTTTATACCTTTGAGATTGGTCCACGCTTTAGACTGGGTGTCGCAGAAGGCTTATCTTACGTCAGTAGCGTGACCCATATCGAGGGCAGTGAGCTAGAGATCAAAGATTACAAACCCTCTAAATTACTTAACTACCTAGACTTTTCACTCGACGTCAATGTGGGGGATATTTTTAATTCCGCTAAGTTAGATAACATGTGGTTTGGTTACAGCATCCATCATAGATCGGGGATCTTCGAGTCGAGCTCAGCCTTCGGTCGGATCAGTGGCGGCAGTAACTATCAGAGTGTTTACCTGCAGTGGCACTTCTAATACTAAATTAATGCTCATTAAAAAGGCCGCAATTGCGGCCTTTTTATCGTGGACTCTATACTAACGGGTAACCTCATTGGGCTCGCCAAATAGCACTAACGCGCTCTGACCAACCAAAGCGTTAACCAGTAACCTTCCCTGCTCGCCCAATTCCTTTACGGCCGTTTCACTGGCCAAGCTGATAGCGTTATAACGCTCAACATGCACCTGGTTAGAGCCACAAATGGCAAAGAACAAACGGATAATCGATCTAAAGTAAGGTAGCTTTAATGAGGCTTTCCACGAATTTTGTAATGACTGAATACAGGAGAAGTCTAAGCGTTCGATAAACAGGTTTGCGATGCGTGAGTCTAACTGTTTTAGGAAGTCGATTTTATGGGGAAAGTGATGGCTGATCCCGGTACGGCTAATGCCAGTTGCCTCAGACAAAGTTGAATATGACATGGCATCGTAACCCAGATCTAAAATCTGCTTCATCGCCTCATCGAGGATCTGTTGTATGGTCTGTTTAGTTTGGATTTTAGTACGCTTTGCCATAACACCACTTCACTGAAATCGATATGGCGATACTGTAGCAAAAGTACTTTATCAATGCCTAAATCAATCACTTCCATTCAGCTCTCATTCAGCTCTTACTCAGCCGTCATCTGTTGCGAGCTAAGCCAGTCAGCGGCTGCAGTTTGCCCCATCACCTCAACCAAGGTTGGCGTTAAATACTCGCCCAATTTTGCTTTGCGCCAATAGATATAACCCGGCAAAGGTTGCACCGTTCCCGCACCAAAAGTGCGCTGCATAAGGCTAGAAAACTCATTGAGGGTATCTTTGTCATGCAGCACGAGTCGAGGCGATATGTCGCGCCAAAAGTCATTAAAACTGTCAAATTGATTTAGCTGCTCAAGTGAATAATGCGCAAGTACCTGCGCGAGCACGGGCACCGACCAGTGGGATATAAACTCACTGTCAGCCATCACCGCGAGATTACGTCTATGGTACTGCTGCCATGCGAGATCTAAACTTTGAGTCTCAAGCGCAATGCGCCAAACCAAATACAGATCCGCCAACCACTCGTGCTGATATGGGCTTGTAATCGTTTGCCCCTGACGACTTAGCGCGTCAATGGCATACAGATGCCCAAGCTCGTGCCAATAAGTTAATTGCGCCTGCTGTTTAAGCGGCAAGGAGAAGTGGCCCATGCCCCAATTAATCGTTTGGCTACGCGGTAATTGCTCATAATCAGTGATCACCAAACCAGCAATATGATCATGGCGTAGAGGCAGCACCATCGCGCCCCGCTGACCGAGTAGATAGTGTAAATCGTTGAGCCGAGTGGGAAGTTGACGACGAGCTGATGGCGGAAGCTGGGTAACACAAGTTTCAAGCAGATTTAGCTCGCAAACAAGGGCTTTTTTAGGACCTATATCTGTCCATAAAAAGCCACTTGCAGTACCGACACTGAGCGCAAAAGTGACGGCAAGCGAGCTCATCATATAACGTTAATACTACTGATTAGCCATGATATTTTGGATAATCGCCGTGGTTGAAATACCGTCTTCAAAGCACAAGACTTTGACCTGACCACCGGCGGCCATGACCTCGCTGCCACCGGCAATATCTTCCACTTTATAATCGCCACCTTTAACCAATAGGTCTGGCAGTAAGCGAGAGATAATACGTTGCGGTGTATCTTCGCTAAACGGTACCACCCAATCCACCGAGGCAAGGGCTGCCAATACCGTCATGCGTCTATCTTCGGTGTTAACCGGGCGGCCTTCACCTTTAAGGCGTTTAACCGATGCGTCAGTATTTACCGCCACAATTAAGCGATCGCCCAAAGCGCGAGCCTGTTGTAAGTAACTCACATGGCCTGCATGCAAGATATCAAAACAGCCATTGGTCATCACCACACGCTCACCGCGTAGCTTTGCCTGCTCAAGCGCATAGGCCAGTTGATCTTCGCTGACCGCCCCAAAACCAGACTCACCATGATTAAGCGATAACGCTTCAATTAGCTCAAGGCGGGTCACCGTCGAGGTGCCAAGTTTAGCCACTACGATGCCTGCTGCCGTGTTCGCGATAGCACAGGCCTGCGGCAAATCACTGCCCGCGGCAATGGCGGTTGCTAAAGCTGAAATCACCGTGTCACCCGCGCCCGTTACATCAAAAACTTCACGAGCAACGGTAGGAATATGTAGCTCAGGTTGGTCGCGAGTAATCAAGGTCATGCCTTTTTCAGAGCGAGTCACTAGCATAGCGGTAAAGTCATACGCCTCAAGCAGACCTTGCGCTTTAGTCACTAAGTCCGACTCAGACTCAACCTTGCCCACCACCACTTCAAACTCACTCATATTTGGCGTCAACAGGTACGCGCCGCGATATTTTGCAAAATCACTACCTTTAGGATCGACCAACACTTTTACGCCTTTCGCGTTAGCGGCGGCAATAAAGCTTTGTGGCGAAATTAATGCCCCTTTAGCGTAATCAGATAACACCGCGACATCGACCTTATCCAGTTCCGGCAAGGTTTGTGCTAACAGCGCTTCACTCTCAGCTTCAGAGTAGTTTTCTTCAAAATCTAAACGCAATAACTGCTGGTTACGCGACATAACACGCAGCTTAGTGATAGTCGGTTTGCCAGCCACTTTATGCCAGTTCGGCTCGACCCCAAGGGTCTGAATGCCTAGAGTAAGCGCGTCAGCGGTTTCATCTTCACCCACAATACCCGCAAGACTTGCACTGCCACCTAGAGTTGCAATATTGATTGCCACATTAGCTGCGCCGCCTGGTCGATCCTCAAGCTGTTCAACTTTAACTACAGGAACAGGAGCTTCAGGTGAGATCCGCGCGGTAGAGCCCGCCCAATAGCGATCTAACATTACGTCACCGACAACGAGAACCTTGGCTTTTTCAAATGCTGGCAGAGAAATCTTCATAGTGCCTATATCTTTCGCAAAATTTAATTGTGATTGTACCTAATTCTAATCGCTTTTGAGTTAGAATAATGAGTAATTTTTCAATGGACTCGAGAATTACGTGGTAGAAAAAGCGCAATTTACATCTCACCTTTATCACCCTAAGTATTGGCTTATATGGTTAGGCGTCGGCTTTATGCGTTTAACTCAGCTATTACCGCTTCGAATTCAGATGAAAATGGGCACAGCACTTGGTCGCTTAGGAATGAAGCTCGTCGGCGGACGCGCTAAGACCGCAAGGCGTAATCTAGAACTGTGTTTCCCTGATATGCCCAAGAATGAAGTCGACCAGTTGCTCAAAGAGAACTTCGAGCAAACAGGCAAAGCTATCTTCGATACCGCAAATGCTTGGTGGTGGTCTGATGAAAAAATTCAGCAACACATGACAATAAAAGGCCAAGAGTATGTCGAGCAGACATTAGAAAGTGGTCAAGGCGTGATTCTGTTTGCGGTCCATTGTCTGCCTCTAGAGATGGGCGCCCGTATTTTTGGTCAGTTCCAGCCCGGTGTTGGCGTGTATCGCCCGCACAATAATCCGGTGATGGAATACTTACAGGTTAAAGGTCGGCTCCGCTCGAACAAAGCCTTAGTCCCCAAACGCGACCTACGCCAGATGGTACGCAGCCTGCGCGAGCCTAACGTTATCTGGTATACCGCCGACCAAGATTTTGGCCGTTCAAGCGCCACTTTCATCCCCTTCTTTAATGTACCCGAAGCCGCAACGATCACCGGCGCCACCACTCTATCCAGACTGGGAAAAGCCAAAGTGTTGCCTTTCTTTGTTGAGCGTAATAGTGACGACACAGGCTACAATATTGAGATCCAGCCGCCGTTAGATAACTTTCCCGGCGAAAATGAGATTGAAGATGCCAAGCGTGGCAATAAGATTATCGAAGAGATTATTAGCCGCAATAAATCGCAGTATATGTGGTTACATAGGCGGTTTAAGACACGGCCTAATAAGGGTGATGCTTCGCTATATAAATAGGTTCTAGGTTCTAGGTTCTAGGTTCTAGGTTCTAGGTTCTAGGTTCTAGGTTCTAGCAAAGCTAAAGGTATCAGGCTACGCCTGACTAGGGTCGTGAGCTGGAAGCTCACGACCTTTTATCAAACGTAGTTTGATTAGCTATAACTGCGGGCGAAGCGCCGCGATGTTAATTGTTAGACGCCGTCTAACTTGAAGCTCAAACGAAATTTGATGGCCAGCAGCCATAGATGCAATCTAACTCCCCCAACTTTAGTCAAAGTGTAAAATTGACATCGACAGCCCATAGCTAAATACTGTTAAAAAGACACACCCGAGTGACCTAGGCTGATCCTAGTATCAGCACACTGGAATGTGCACGCTAAAACACTCGTCCAAGGTTAACGAATTAACCTGAAATTGGAGCGCCAATGTCACTGAGTCAAAGCGACCTTACCCGTATAGCACTGGATATCACATCAGGGCTGTCAGATCACGATAGATACTCAAGACTTCTTGATACCATACGTCAAACTCTGCACTGTGACGCCGCCGCGCTGCTGCAATTTAGCGGTAAACATTTTACCCCACTGGCTATCGATGGTTTGAGTCCCGATGTACTTGGCAGGCGCTTTATATTGAGCGAGCACCCAAGACTTGAGGCCATCGCTCGCGCGGGTGATGTGGTAAGATTTCCAGCCGACAGTAAACTGCCCGACCCTTACGATGGTTTAATTCCCCATCAAGAAGACCATTTAATGGTGCACGCCTGTATTGGCCTGCCTTTAGTCGCTAACGGCGCGCTTATCGGCGCGGTCACTATCGACGGTTTTGACCCAGAGCAGTTCAATAGCTTTAGCGATAAAGAGCTACGCACCTTAAGCGCTATCGCGTCGGCATCACTTAACAATGCCCTGCTTATCGAAAAGCTAGAAAAACAGGCGCTGCAATCTCAAGAGCCGCCATCGTTCAACCACAATAGCTCAGACAGTGAAGTGGAAATTATTGGTCAATCCTCTGCTATCCAAACACTGCAAAACGAGCTTAATGTGGTAGCCAGTACCGACCTTAATGTGTTGATTTTAGGTGACACGGGGACCGGTAAAGAACTGGTTGCCAAATCAATCCACCAGCGTTCGCTGCGAGCAGGTAAACCGCTGGTGTATTTAAACTGCGCCGCCCTGCCTGAGTCCGTTGCTGAAAGTGAGTTATTTGGTCATGTAAAAGGCGCCTTTACTGGCGCGATTAGCCATCGTAGCGGAAAGTTCGAGACGGCCGATAAAGGCACCCTCTTTTTAGATGAGATCGGTGAATTACCACTGTCCTTACAGTCAAAATTATTGCGGGTATTACAGTATGGCGATTTACAAAAAGTCGGCTCTGATAAAAGCTTAAAGGTTGATGTGCGCATCATCGCCGCCACCAATAAAGATCTCAAGCAAGAAGTCTTGGCCGGACGCTTTAGGGCCGATCTTTATCATCGTTTAAGCGTATTCCCAGTCATAGTGCCACCACTAAACGAGCGCGAAGGCGATGTAATCTTATTAAGCGGCTTTTTTGTCGAGCATAGCAGAGAAAAGCTCGGTTTAAAGAGCCTGAGATTAAGCCCTGACAGTATTAACCTGTTAAATAGCTATGATTGGCCGGGTAACGTACGAGAACTTGAACATGTTTTGCGCCGCGCGGCGGTATTGTCCAGAGCGCAGTCTCAGTCAGATATTGCGGTGATCACCCCGCAACACTTTGACTTGCGTGGTCAAGACAAGCAGCAGCTTGAGACAACATTTAAAACAGCAACGCAAACCCGCCAAACAATAGCCATTGAGCAAACGCTAAAACAAGCTACTGAAGCGTTTCAGGCGCAATATATTAGCCAGACATTAGTCGCTAACAGCAACAACTGGGCGGCAACGGCCAGAGCGCTAGATGTCGACTCCGGTAACCTGCACCGACTCGCTAAACGTATCGGCATTAAATAAAACCTTGGCTGATATCGCCTATATAATTCAGTAGATTAAGCTGATACCGCCTATATAATTCAGTAGATTAAGCTGATATAAATTGGCCTGTTTATTCATGCTAAAAAGGCCGTTAAAAGGAATTAAAACTAAATTGCAGCGATTAATAACCCACTCCATTACTGCGTTATCGATACTCATGCTCTCTTTGCCCGTGAGCGCCCAGGACACACATGAGCCTAAAGCCTGTGAGCTGAGCACGCTTGCTCAGCCGCTATTTCATGCCGAGCAGCGATTGCAGTATCGTCTGCTTGATAATGGTCTTCAAGTTCGGGTTCTGCCTTTAGACGATACACAAGCCGTTTCCATTGCCAGCCAGTTTGATGTGGGCTCCCGCAATGAAGTTAACGGCCAGACCGGTTATGCTCACCTGTTTGAACACATGTTATTTAAGGGCAGTAAACATGCCCCCGGCGACAGTTATACTCAAACCATGAGCGCCTTAAGTGGCCAGTTTAATGCCAGCACTTTTTTTGATTTCACCAATTACTACTTAACTGTGCCCTCCCAAGCACTCGAGCTGAGTTTGTGGCTTGAGGCCGACCGTTTTCGTTATCCGACCTTGAATGAGACGACGGTAAAAAATCAGCAAGCTGCTGTACTCGAGGAGATGGCCACCAGCATAGATAATCAGCCTTATGTGCGCAGCGCGATGGAGTTCTTACTGTCGCAAGTTGAGAATACGCCCTATGGTCATGCGGTGATTGGCAGCGTGGCTGATGTCAAAGCGGCCACACCCGAGAGCTTAAACGCTTTTCATCAACGCTATTACCGCCCCGATGCCATGCAGTTAAGCTTGGTGGGCGATATTCCAGCTCAAACCCAGTCTTGGGTAGATGAGCAGTTTGGTGACTGGCAAGCACCCAACATTGAGCGGACACAATTAAGTGATCTTAAGATAACCCCACAGCCTGTGCATGGTGAGATTATCGATGAGAGAGGCCCCTGGCCTGCGGTGCTATTAGCGTGGCACACTGCGGGGAGCAACTCACCCGATGCAGCCGGATTAGCCTTACTTGAGGCCTATCTGTTTCAAAACAAAAGCAGCCTCATTCAAGGCACTAGCCTTAACGACCCCGACCAGCTGTTAAGTTACTCTATCCCGTTAACGATGACCCATCACGGCGTAACTAACTTAGTATTAGTGCCACGCGCGCGCACTTCGCTCGATAGGCTCACTGAAAATGTGCAGGGCTTAATCGACACAGTGACAGACAAGCCGATATCAGCTGCCAAACTGTGTCAGCTAAAACAAATTTGGCTTAATAAAGCGCTAGCGCGTTTAGACTCACCATCACAACTAGCAAAAGCACTGTCGGCCACAGCCCCGCAAGATAAGCATCATCCACTGACCGGGCCGTGGCAGAGAGTTAACGCCGTCACCCCTGCACAACTGCAAGCTATTGCCCAAGGCTATTTTAGCCAAAATGGGGTGCGTCTCGACCTGCTTCCGCCTTGGTATATTCGCGCCACTAAGTCAGTTTTAGAACTCTTGCCTAAGGGAATGACCGACAGCCTTGAAGAGGGAGTAATGTGATGAAGCCATATATTGAAAAACCGCTGAAGCAACAACTTAAGCCACTAACCTGTGGCACGCTACTGCTAAGCGTAATGTTAAGTCTATTGGGCTGCCAGCAAACCCAGATAACATTTACCCCAACCGCTGAGCCGCAGCTGCCAATATTTGATAAGTTGCAGGGCGCACCAGAGATTGCCGCACTAACCTATCAAGCTGCCACTCCCATTGAGCGTGTAGTGCTGCCTATTGAAATTAAAGCTGATTCTGATTCTGTACTTGAGCCTCAGTTAAAACCAGAGCTTGAACTGTACCTATTTGACGATACGTCCTCTGGGTTAAATCATCTGTCGCTAGTGGCTTATAGCCAAACTCCGATGGCAAATCTTGATGTGCTGGTGAATGCTTTTCGCGAAAAAACCCGCTACTTAGCGCAGCAATCAAACTTAGCCTGCGCTGAGAGTCTGCGTATTCGCCCAAGCATGCACAGCCTGACGATTAGTATCGATTGCCCCGACTCCCCCGCTCTTGCTAGTGAGTTGTTAATGCAGTTTTGGCAAGCCGCTAGTGTTAACCAAATAGGCAGTTTTAACGAAATAGACATCGCCAATGTGCGCCGCCAACTCAAGTTGGCTAAACATATCAATGCCTACAGTGGCGCCGAAATTGATGATGTGTGGGCTAAAAAAATCCTCGGTGAGCAACATGTTTATAATCAAGTGCTCAACGACAAAACCCTTGCTGATGAGCTTGACTTAACCAAGCTTAACCAAGTCAGAGACACGATTTTTGCCCAATCTAACTGGGCGCTGTTTGCCAATCTAAGCCTTGGACAAGACAAGCAGTTTACTTCTGCGGTGACAAAGCAATTTAGCTCGTTAATCTCTACTGCCCAGCTCGCAAACTCAGCGGCGAGCAGCAAATTGACAACGCGTTCTAGTGCCGTGATGGACTCTAGCCCTGCTGTCATCCCAGCTATCAGTCCTGCAGTCGATATCAGCAATGATAACAAGACACTGTTTATCATCGATGCCCCTGGTAGCGTACAAACACAGGTACGTATCGGCTACCCACTGGATGCCAGTGACACAAGCAAGGATAGCATTCAAGATTGTAAACTACTGGCCAGCTGGCTTGGGCGCAGTTTTTCAGGCCGGCTTTACTACGATCTACGCGAAGTGCGCGGGCTAACCTACGGCATCTATGGCCGCTGCTTTGATAATCCACTATCACGCACACTTAAGTTTTACGGCAGCACTAAGCTTGAGCACTCAGGTGCCTTTATCAGCGGCGTGTTAGATCATTTAGCATTAGCAAGCCAAACGCCGGCATCAACGGCAGAGGTCAGTACCTTAAAGAACTACCTCACTAGTCAGCAGATGCTACGCCAAGCCAGCTACCGCGCCGTCGAGTTCGATAGCATAAAGCAGTTAGTGCGCGGCTATGAACCTGAGCGCGAGCAAAAAGAGGCTGCAAGGTTGGCAGCCTTAACCCCTGCACAGCTACAACAGATTGCCAGCTCGGTATTTAACAATACGCCCTATATCGTGATTAGAGGCGATAGTGACAAAATACGCGAAGATATTAAGCAAAAATTGCCCGAGTGGAACATTGTTAACGCCAGTGTCGATTAGCCAATATGACTCGCCGTGGCGACAATAACGCTCTGCTCATCTGCCGACATTCAGGCTATGCCATCCCTATGTCCATCCCTACGACAATCCCTACCACATAACAGTGATGACATAGGGGTTGCATAGCTGTGATGGTATAGCCACTGACCCGCCAATTTACACCACCGATTATTGATGCTTTTTCAAGCGCCAAACTATCAAGTTTGCGACTGAGATATCAGCCTTAAAAAATAAATCACATTTAGATTTCAGTTCTTCAAAGTTGCGGTCGCATTAATTTGCAAAATTGGGTTTATTTTAAGGAACTGTAATGCATTCGAGCATGACCAAATTTGCTATCGATGATGGCTCTACCAATGTAAAAATTAGCTGGATTGACAACGGTCAAGTGCGTAGTGTTACCTCACCTAACTCTTTTCGTAAGGACTGGAAAAGTGCTGCTTTACTCAGTGATCGCAAAGTATTTAACTACCAAATCGCATCGACTAAATACACCTACGATGCCACATCTGACAAAGCACTTTCTACCACTCATGTTGCCTTTCAATATGATGACTTAAACCTACTTTCTGTTCACCATGCTCTGCTACAAACTGGTGTAAAGCCAGGTCCTGTCAGTATTTTGGTTACCTTGCCCATCACCGAGTACTACAAAGCTGACGATTGTCAGAAAAACGAAGAAAATATTGCCCGCAAGAAAGCCAACTTGATGCGCGAAATTACGCTTAACAAGGGCGAGCTATTTACCATTGTTGACGTTGAAGTGCTGCCAGAAAGCCTACCGGCCGTGTTGACCACACTGATGGACTCAGGCGTTAACGAGTTTGCTAAATCTTTGGTGATTGATTGCGGCGGCACCACCTTAGATATGGGGGTGATTGTCGGTGAATTTGACGATGTGTCGGCTGTTTATGGCAATGCTGAGATTGGCGTGTCTATGGTCACCAACGCAGCGAGAAAAGCCTTATCTGCGGCAGACAGCGACGCGAGTTACTTAGTGGCTAACGAGCTCATTAAGCGCCGCCATAACCGCGAGTTTGTTGAAGAAGTCATTAACGATATCAGCAAGGTAGACTGGGTGCTGGAGCGTATCGAAGACAAGATTGCCGAGCTCGGTGCGGCTGTTGCCTATGAAGCTAAAACCTTTACCCGTAATCCAAACCGCATCTACTTAGTGGGTGGCGGCGCGATGCTGATTGAAAGCGCGATCCGCGATGCGTATCCGTCGCTGGGCGAAAAGATTGTAATGGTGAAAGATCCGCAAGAAGCGCTATCACGCGAGATCTGCTGCTACCACGCGGCAGAGCCAAGCGACGCGGCTTAAAGGGACCCTTATGCGCATTCGATTCAATGTAGGTCTAGAGCCTGAAATCTATGACAGCCACAGCTACGCCATAAAAACCCTAAGGGGTTGGCAGCAGCAGGAAAAAGCGCGTAATGATGAGACTGATATCGTGCTACAGCGCCGTATTCAGTTTCATCGCGATCTCTATCTATCGGGATTATTCCTGCATGAATTGGCGCCGCAGTTGCCGTCTATGCTCACTCAGACTCTGCTACAAGATAAGGTGAACTGCCAAACCTTAGTGTGCCAGATCCGCTCAGCGGGCCTGTCTTTAGAATCGAGTGAAGATAACGGTTTATCTGAGCAGCAGTGGCTAAAGTTAACCTCTATGCTTGAGGGCGCTAGCTTACCTAATCAGCAAAGCGAGCCATTGAACCTAAGCTCAATTGAGCAGCAACTTGAGCAGTTACAACAAGGGCAGGAGCAGTTAAGTAAACTGTTCAATAACTTGCCCGCCGTAGCTGACACTGTGCAGCCTCATGCAGAACTTGATTTAGCCGCGCAATTTAGTCAGCTTAAACAGGGGCAGGACAAGTTAATGGCGCAGATAAAAAGCCTATCTAGCCAATTAGCCCATACACCTGCCAGCGCGCCAGCGAACGATGAGACTCCTAACTTAGAGACTCAACTGGAGCGAGCGCGACGAGTAAAATCCAAAGGCTTGTGGTAATTTTTTACAGTACTTTATTTTCAGTGCTATTAATTTTCAGTGCTTAATTTTCAGTGCTATAAAACAGTTACAATAAAAAAATCCACCTTGTTAAGGGTGGATTTTTTTTGGCTTTAATTCTAGCTGTGCATTTTTGAGCAAGATTGAACGCTAGAAACAAAAAAGCAGAGCCAAGACTCAATGTCTCAGCTCTGCCCTTCTTCCAACTCGATACATTAATAAGAACGAGCCAGCCACTACATTAGTATTAGCGGCTACATTAGTACCAACTACTATACAAGGTATTAACTTTTATATAAGTATTAGCTAGCTTGCGCTAGGTACTTTGCCATCTCAACCGCAGGCACCATTCCGCCGCCCGTCGCCCACACCACGTGTGTCGCGTTGCTCATCATCTCAGGTGTTAGCCCCATACGCGCTTGATACTGTGTATCGCCGCTCACTCTAAGTGCGCCCGGCATCCCTGCAAGGGCCGATGGCTCAAGCTCAATGCCCTCACTCTTAGCCAGTAAACCAAGTAGGTCATACATGTGCTGATCGCTTAAGGTGTAATAACCATCAAGCATACGCTCCATGGCGCGGCCGACAAAACCTGATGCACGGCCTACGGCTAAACCATCGGCTGCCGTGACGTTATCGATACCTAAGTCCTGTACCGCGATTTCATCATGCAGACCCGTGTGTACGCCAAGTAGCATACAAGGAGAATGTGTCGGCTCAGCAAAGAAGCAATGTACGTTATCACCAAACGCTAACTTAAGACCAAACGCCACACCACCAGGGCCACCGCCTACACCACAAGGTAGGTAAACAAACAGCGGATGCTCGCTATCAACCTTGATATCCGCGCCGTCAAACTGCGCTTTTAAGCGCTCACCAGCCACTGAATAACCAAGGAACAACGTGCGCGAGTTTTCATCGTCGATGAAGAAGCAGTTAGCATCAGACTCAGATGCCTTACGACCTTGCTCTACCGCAATGCCATAGTCTTGTTCATATTCAAATACATTCACGCCGTGGCTACGTAGCTTATCTTTCTTCCACTGACGGGCGTCAGCAGACATATGCACGCTAACGTTAAAGCCAAGCTTGGCGCTCATAATGCCGATAGACATACCTAGGTTACCGGTCGACCCCACCGCAATGCTATAACCGCTAAAGAAGCTCTTCATCTCTTCGGTGAACAGCATTTGATAGTCGTCAGACTCTTTCAATTTACCTGCTGCAATCGCCAATTTTTCGGCGTGGGTTAGCACTTCATAAATCCCGCCGCGCGCCTTGATAGAGCCAGAAATCGGTAAGTGGCTGTCTTTTTTCAGCATCAGTTTACCGGCAATCTTTTGGCCGTATTTGGCTTCTAGCGCCTGCTTCATCTTTGGAATCGCCACCACTTCTGACTCAATAATGCCGTTCGTTGCAGCCGTTTCTGGGAATGCCAGCGCAAGGTAAGGTGCAAAGCGTTGTAAGCGTGCACTTGCATCAGCCACATCAGTGCTGTCTAAGCCTACATAGGGTAGTGATTCCGCTAAGTGGGTCGCCTTGGTTTCAAACCAGCTGACTTCTTCTAGATTGATAAGCTTAGTCAGCAAAGGGAAGTCATTTATCAGTTGTTGAGTATTCATGGTTTCAGGTTCCCTTTAGGATTAAATAACATAAGAAAGAGCAAAGGTCGCAGCCAGTGCCACAAGTGAGGCGATAAAGGTTGCGGTGGTGTAATACATAAATGTTTGTTTCATCGTGGCGCCGGTGTACTGCTTAACGAGCCAGAACAGTGAGTCGGTAACGATAGTGCAGCCGATTGCGCCAGAACCGATAGCTAAGGTCACGATAACGGGGTTCAAGTCTGGGTAAAGCACTAATAACGGCGACACAATCGCAGTTGCGCCCATCATGGCCACAGTTGCGGAGCCAACGGCTGCGTGCAGGATAATGGCCACTAACCAAGCCAGTAGCACTGGGTGCATATCAAGGTTTGCGAGAATTTGCGCCAGGCTGTCGCCCATGCCGCTGCCACTTAATACACCGTTAAACGCGCCGCCCGCACCGATAATCAGCAAGATATTAGCAATTGAGGCGAAGCTGTCTTCGGTTTTAGTCAGCAAGGTGCCCATAGTCATCTTGTTGCGTAGACCTAGCAGGTAATAAGCCACAAATGCTGCGATAAACATCGCGGTGATTGGGTTACCGATAAATTCAAGCGTGGTGTAAAGTGCAGTACCCGGCTCCATGTACAGCTCGGCCACGGTTTTAACCAACATCAAGATAATTGGCAAAAGGATAGTGAACAAGGTGGTGCCAAGTGATGGTAACTCGCTCTCTTTACGAGCAGTGACTTCACTAAACTCAGCGGGCACTGGTAGGTGCGGCAATTTATCGCCAAACAGCTTAAGGAACAGTGGGCCACCAATTAACGAAGCCAGTAGACCGATGAGTAGCCCCCAGATGATCACAGAGCCAACATCAGCGCCTAGTGCGTTAGTCACAAACAATGCTGCAGGGTGTGGCGGCACGATGCAGTGCACGGCCATCAATGCAGTACAGAGTGGAATGGCGAGCTTTAACAGTGAAGTATTGGTTTTACGCGCTATAGAGAATGCCAGTGGGATCAGCAATACCACGCCGACTTCAACGAACAAGGTGATACCACAAATAAGGCCGACTAATACCATAATGACATCGGGGCTTAAGTAGCGAGACTTTAGCAAGGTGATGCCAATACGCTCGGCTGCGCCTGAGATCTCCATCATCTTGCCTAGGATGGTGCCAAGTCCGATAACAATCGCCAAGAAGCCTAAGGTGCCACCAATGCCAGACTCCATCGCCTTGATCATTTCAAGTGGCGCCATGCCCATCATGCCACCCACAAAGAAACTGGCAAGTAGCAGAGCAAGGAAAGGATGCAACTTGAACTTAACGATGCTAATGACAATCAACAAGATACTGCTAAGCAGCGTACCGATAATCCACAGCTGTGATTCCATTGTATTTCTCTATTGGTTAAGTTAAAAGGAGTTCAAAAGGTATTGAAACGTGGCGCTATTAAAGCCAATCAATGAAGTGCTGACAAAAGATATAAATTGCAGTTCAGTTGAGCTAGATTGTGACAACAAGCGCTCAGGTGTCACAAAATGTGCTGTTACATGACAAGAGCTTCAAGTGTGTTGATGTAATCGGCGCTCAAAAGCGGCTTAGGGTAAAATGCTGACATCCAATTTTGAGAAGTTAGTCATGTACTCCCAACAAGATGTGTTCAGCAGAAACCGTTTACTCAGTAGTTATCAGCTGGCAAAATTGCATACCTTCGAAGTGGTTGCCCGCCATCAATCCTTCTCCCTTGCAGCAGAAGAGCTTTGTGTAAGCCCCTCTGCCGTGAGTCATAGAATTACCGCACTGGAAAATGAATTAGGCTTTAAGTTGTTTTGCCGCTTTCATCGCAGAATCGAGCTAACAGAAGATGGGCAGCGTTTATTTGCAAAGCTGAAAGACAGCTTAAAAAGCCTGAATCAGGAAGTGTTTGAGATTAAAAACCAAGAGGTGTCGGGTAAGCTGACCATCTATTCTCGGCCCTCTATCGCCCAGTGTTGGCTAGTGCCTAAAATTGCCGACTTTTGCCGTCAATACCCGGCTATTTCGATCAATATTTTGACCGGCAATGAAAACGTTAACTTCAACAGCTTTCATATTGATCTGGCCATCTATTACGACAATCACCCGCGCAGCAAACTGTTTTGCCAGCATTTAATGGACGAGACGATTATGCCGGTTTGCAGCCCAGAGTATGCCGCCGAGCACGACCTGATTGGCAAGCCTGAGCACTTAACTCGCTGTACTTTGCTGCATGACAACCAAGCCTGGGAATATGACTCAGACTGTGATGAATGGAAGTATTGGGCCGATAAGCAAGCGATTGATATTGATGACAGCCGCTCAATCGGTTTTGACCGTTCAGACTTGGCCGTTATCGCTGCGATGAATCATGCAGGCATTGCTATGGGGCGAGGCCAGTTAGTGAGTAAGCGCATCAATCGAGGCGAACTCATCGCGCCTTTTGCAGGCCAGCAAGTAACATGCGAACAAACTTATTATGTGGCTTCTCATGATAAAGATCTCAACCCCAAAGCTAAGCTGTTTGTTGACTGGCTAAAAAAGCAAGCAAACCATACTTTATGATGCAGCCCGATTAAATTTACTCATATAGCGTGATGCCCAATAAGTAAGCTCAAGCTGATATACTCTCGCCATCTAACGTAATGAGCCCTATGTGAAACCATGACTAATCAAGCCTGCAACTTAATCAGCCAACAGGTCGAACACGGCGGCAGTGATGAGCCGCTGTCACAGAGTGGTCCACAGGCTCGCTACCTGCAGCAGGTAGAGCGGCTGCTGATTATTGATGACAGCGCGCAGCACCAAGCCGTTAATGCGCTCGAGCAATTGCATCAGCGGCTAACTCAAATGCCTCAAATGAATGGCCATGCAAATCCAGTCTGTCAGGGGCTGTATTTATGGGGTGATGTTGGCCGCGGTAAAACCTATTTGATGGATCTGTTTTACAATAGCCTTGAGGGTGGTGCTAAAACTAACGTCCCTAAGCTTAGATTGCACTTTCATCGCTTTATGGCACGGATCCATAAAGACTTGATTAGCGAAGCGGGTAATCGTGATCCACTCAAGCGCATTGCCAAACGGGTCGCCAAAGAGTGCCGCGTGTTATGTTTTGATGAGTTTTTTGTCAGTGATATTGGCGACGCCATGATTTTAGCCAAGCTGTTTGAAGCGCTATTCGAGCAAGGTATTACCTTAATCGCCACCTCTAATACCCCGATTAATGAGCTATATAAAAATGGCTTACAACGACAGCGATTTTTACCCACGATAGATCTATTAAATACCTTTACCCAAGAAATCCACCTGAGTGGCGAGCAGGACCATCGTTTTCATCAGGTAACAGCAAAAAGCCAGACCCAGCGCTACTTTGTTGAAACGCACTCTCAAGAGTTGGCTGCTGAAGCTAACGAAGTGACTGAACAGTTTGAGCGCATTTTTAGCGCTTGCTCTAATGCTGATACCGATACTAATGCAGGTGCATTAATTTCAGCGCCGCTGTTAATTCATGGCCGCATAATCGACACCGTAAAATACACCTCCAAAGTGGCCTGGTTTGAGTTCGACGCCCTGTGTGACGGCCCACGTTCGCAGCTCGATTACATCGACATCGCCAGCCGCTTTAGCACAGTACTGCTGACTCAAGTGCCTGTATTAGGCGGCGAGCCCCGCAGTTGGATTAGGGCCCGCGGCACCGAAGATGGCGCCCAGCACTTTACAACCACTGTAATTGAAAGCGCCAATACAACTGCCGCTATTGAAACGGCTGCATTTAACACTGCTGCTTTTGAAACGGGCAATAGACAACTGTCTTACGCGGTGAGTGATGACCCCGCGCGGCGTTTTATCAGCTTAGTAGATGAGTTATATGACCAAGGAGTGGAGCTGTATATTCAAGCCGCTGTGTCTATGGATGAGCTGTATATTGGCGGCGCGCTTAGTTTTGAGTTCAGACGTACATTGAGCCGCCTGACCCAGATGCAGAGTTTGCAATATTGATTGCCCTAAGAATACTCTCACCATCAGTGGTTGCAATGACCTGCGGCCTTAGCATGTGCCGATGCTCACAGCGAGTATATCCTTGTGAGCTCAACGAAAACATCTGATGTGAATGGATTCACACATGCCGCGGTGACATGAACGTCATAGAGCGGCCTTACCACCAAAGCCTCAGCCTTATCGACACTGAGTTAGAACAGCGGACTATCCAAGCTTATGCGGCTAACGTCAGAATGCTCAACAAATTCGATATCACATCTATTGATCATCTCATGGTTGCGGCATAATGGCGCCAATTACATTACAGAGTCGTAAAAATGGACAACCAGCAAGAAAGTTACATGACTGAAGAAACCCTTATTGAAACAGTCGAAAATCAAATCGCCGATGGCGAACCGAAAAAGGTAAAAGAAACCTTAATGCGCCTAGTGATGACAGGTACACCGCGTGAAGAAGCGATTCAATGGATGGCATGCGCGCTAGCTATTGAAGTTAGCGATGTGATGCTAAATGGCGCGTCATTTAACGAAAAGCGCTACAACCAGCATTTAGATGCCATGCCAAATCTAGATTGGATGGAAGACTAATATAAGCTGCTTAATATCAGCATTATTAATCGCTTTAGCACCAACTTATCTCGCATGTTAACTGGTGCTATCCTTGCCACCCTGTTTGGGCTTGCTATAACAGAAAGCTCAGCGCATCAAGCCAAGTTTCTCCCAAGCCTAGCACATAAAGCTGCAACTAATGCAACAACTAATACAACTACAACAAAAAGAGAATTAGCCGTGAGCCAGCCACATACCCTGACATTAGATGACGTCTCATTTGATAAAAAACAAGGCAGGATTGATGTCTACAAGGGCAAGCATAAACATATCATTATCCCTGATAATTTTGACGGTATCCCCGTCACCAAGATCTGGGATTATGCGTTTTCAGAGGTTGAGGAGCTAAGCGAAGAATTCGAAGAGGCGTCAGAGAACCTAATAGCCAGCGTGGTTATCCCTAATACTGTCATAGAAATTGGCGATAGTGCATTTCAGCGTAACGCCCTTACCGAGATAGTGATCCCAAGCTCTGTCACTCATATTGGTTACAAGGCCTTTGCTGAAAACGCACTTACCAGCGTTGATATCCCAGATTCAGTGACTGAAATTGCAGAAAGAGCATTTGCCAAAAATGCATTAACTCAGCTGAGGCTGCCAAATTCATTGACTAAAATTAATGACCGAGTGTTTCAATTTAATGCGTTAACCAGCATCACTATTCCTGATTCCGTGACTGAAATAGGTTTAGGCGCATTAAGGGGGAATGCACTTCAAAACATTACAATTCCAGACTCGGTAACTGACATAGACTCTGAAGCGTTTGCAGATAATGCTATAACCAGTGTATTCATTCCGACTTCGGTCACTTACATGGGGAATGGCGCTTTTACCGATAACCCATTAAGGGGCAGGATCATTAAAGGCTTTGGCGAGAAAAAGCCGCCCAGAGAACTCACTGACGAAGAGTGGCTAGAAGTCTTTGGTGATTTGTAAGCTCAAGTTCGCTTAAGTTAGCGTTCAAGTTTATTAAGTAATCTGGCTTAGCTTACTAAAGAGCATCAGCTTGCAGCGACTATTGATTGTAGTAAAAAAGAGGCGCTTATTTAGCGCCTCAACCAATTAAATTACTTTTCCAATCTCTCATTACGCAACTTGGTTAAAGTTTTTAATCTTTCTGCATATAGCTTTTGAAACTCTTCAGGTTCGATCCCTTCAGAAACTTGAGCATAAACACGCATTTTGTTACCGCCATAAATTTTAGCCAAATCTTCATTGGTATAACCTCGCGCCCAAAGCTCATCGGTAATTGCAGCTAAGATTTTCGACAATTCTCCGTTTCCTGTCGCACCTTTATTAAAGGCTTCAATCATATAACCACCATCGTTATACATTTCCGCATTCTTCTTAGCAAAATCGACAACACCTGCGGTTGAGAACATATCGTCAGTCGCGATCCCAACATGATCAACACCCACTAATTTCACATAGTAATCGATCATATCTGCTGCTTGCTTTGGCGAAATGTCTTCAGGCCAAACACCATCCATCATCCATTCGGTAAAGGTTGGAGAGATATAGCCACCCGACTTCGCCGCTCGAATTGCTTCATCATCTGGTATTGCACGATAACAGCCTTTTACTGTTGCGTTTTTCTCGTTTTTATATAGTCCTGCTGGTACTGAATGCGAATAAACAAATGGGATACCTGGATGATTTTTTTCCATGTAATTCATCGCATCATTGGCAGTTTTTGAGCCCGTATGACTTAAATCTAATAGCACCTGATATTTAACCATTTCATCAATAACGGATTCCCCCCAAGGGGTTAAGCCTATATCACGACCATCGTAAGCAGCGAGCTGACCCGAACCCGCTCGAAAAATGTCGTTATAAGCCAAAATCATGCTCTTTAACCCCATATCTCTAAGCAATGCCATACGGGTAACATCTTCTTCTAAAATCGTCGCTGTTTGGCTATTCCAAAGTACGGCGGTTTTTCCTTCAACGTGCGCTTTCTCAATATCTTGGTTTGAATAAGCGACGATAAAGTTTTCAGGCTCTTTTACCATTGCCGCTCGGTGCTTATGGTGATGAAAAATAAAGTCATCAAAGTTATGGTCTGCAGCAGTAATTGTATATTCGTGCCCAGTAATACCGCTGTCTCTTGCTGCTTGAAAGTAATCAAGAAGCTGTTGCTCATCGGTCCAACCTGCGCCATAAGGACTAGCCAACATGCCAATTACAATCGTGTCTTGAACAAAAGAATTTGCCTTATCTGAAGCTGTCCAAGTTTTACTTTCTACGCTAGCGTAAGCTGTTCCCATAGCCATACTCATAGATAACGAAATCGCAATTGCTGTCTGTGAAAAAGTCTTAATCATACTAACCTCTGAATGTTGAATTTAATTCCATTTAACCGGCATTACTTAGCTACGGAGTAACAAAAAGCACCTCAACTTCAAAACCTTAAAAGTAAATCCAAGATTTTAAATTGATTACAAACTATATATATAACCTTGCTCTTAGCCCTACAACCCAAGAGCTAGATTCAGATGAAAATGTGGGGTCTTTGATGTATTGAAGATCTGGGGTGATCTGGATGATGTCGTTGAGCTGCAAGTTATAATAAAGCTCTGTCGTTAATTGAGTTGACTCATCGATACCATACGCATGTTCGAGGTTGTCATTAACATTACTCCAATTAACTGCAAATCCTAAGTTGTTATTCTCACCAGCTAAACCAAAATAGCCTAAACCAACTGTTAACGACTTATCGTACAAGGCGACATCCCCCTCAGAGATCCCCCCTCGAACAAACGGCATGATTTGTGGGCTTGCAAAGTAGCTAAATGAAAAATTAACCCCTTTGCCGCCATCCGTATTGGTAAGGTTGTGCTGTGTTCCACCATCAAGATCCCAAGCCGTAATATGAATATTATCGGTATAAATCTGATCGCGAGACGCTGTCCAGCCGAACTCTAGCGTTTTGAATAGCTTGCTATCATTAAACAGGTTTTCAAACCCTTGAAGCGGGTCATCTGACTTGCCTTTGCCATCAGCTATACCAGCCACAACATAAAAGTTTTCATTTAGCATATGACCAAATGCAGCGCCCAGAATACCGTCGTCAGGTAAACCGATAGCACCACCGCCAGTGCTAAATGCTAAGTTAGTGAAACCATTCCAAGGGCTAGCGAGCGCATAGACATCAACATAATCTGTGGTATCTAGGTATCCGACCATTAAGGTCCCTTTGCCACTACTGACTTTTTGCTTCCAATATAAATTAGTGAGACGAGCACCTTGATCACTGTATGCTGGTCCTATCATTCCTGCGTAGCCCAAACCATCACCAATAAACGAAAATTCTTTAGGCGACAGTTCGGTATATGCATGCCTATGCTCAACTTTCCACACTAAACTACCTGTATTACCGCTTTCTGTACCGGAAAGTCCCCATGCACCGTAAAACCGTACAACACCTGCAGCAGCGTTATCTTCACCACCTTCTGTGGGATCTGAAGCCGATAGGCCTAACGCTTGATAATCCAGACCAAAAGTTAAATTATGATCTGATGCCAAGTTTTCACGCCAACTTTGTTTTGCCCTTTTGTTATCTTTGATGGTGTTATCTACAGCATCAGGCCCACCGAAGTCGACATCAGCCAAAACATGTGCTGGAAAAAAAAGGGTCAGCAAAATGACAAGGTACCCATTATTGTTCCAAAGTGAATTAGCCATACTTTAAATTTCCCTCATTAAGTCAAATCGTTCTTCAACAGAACTATTGCAGAAATCCCCGGCCCATCAAACACCACATTGACCACACCAAAAACCAACCTTTCAGCAACAAAGGCAAACTTACCATATGAATACATTCGGTGGTATAACTAGGTATCATTTTGCGACACCATTTATTATCAGAACCTTACAAACAATCAGAACTCAAAACTGTGAATACTATTTATCATATCCCAGCAGGGCAACTTACCCCTTTCATTAACACTTTTGTTAGAATAGGGGTCCCAATTCAATCTCTTCTGGGCTCTGTCGGCCTTTCAACTTCCGTGCTTGATCACCCATCGCAAATGATGCCTGAATATGCAGCTTGGAAAATGGTCGCTAACATTTCTAAACAAGAAAACATTAATCATCTAGGCATGCTTGTAGCTTCTTTAGAGCAAGCGAGTTGCTTTGATAAACTAGGGATGGAGGCAGGACAGTCTCAGAGTTTATTTGCAGCATTAAGTTGTCTGGTTAACCAATTACTGCAACATACCAATTATCAAAATTATTGGTTGAGTGAAAATGAACGATACATATACTTGTGCCGTGTAGGAACACCTGGGATTTGTGTCGGTACGTGGCAAATGGAACAATATGTTATGAGCTACTTTATTTCTGTTATAAAAAGCTATTTAGGAGAAAGTTGGCGACCTGATTTTATCGGCGTTCAAGCTTGCCGCTCCGAAGACCAACTCAGCGCTTTTAGAGATATCAAAGTTGGCTACTCTATGCCATACGGCTCAATTCCCATTGATAAACACGACTTAATAAAAGATATTGACCGCTCAATGTTCTGCAGCGCACAACCTCATGAATACCAAACCAAACAAACATCACTTTTACTAACAGATATGATATCCAATCGAATATTTGAGGATAATTCCAGTCTTGAGAATGTTTCTTGCGCACTTGGCACCAACAGCCGCAAACTCCAGCGAGCGCTAGAGGGCGAAGGTACCACTTTCCGTGAAGCTAAAAATAGAGCCATGATTTCACTAGCAACTCAGTTGCTTCGAGATCCTTCTCTAACCATCAATGATGTTTCACTAGAGTTGGGATATAGAAATCCCAAAAATTTTACCCGAGCATTCAAAGCGGCAACTGGTATTGCGCCCAGAGAGTACCGCGCAGGCAATAAAAACTAAAAGCAGCCTTACCAATAAACAGCAGTTAAGAAAACTTGCTCTAGCCCCCCACACATTTCCAAACCTATTTCTACTGCGAACAGCTATAAAAAAGGAACGCATATGCGTTCCTTTTATTAAACCTGCTCGCTCGGATGTCCCCACATTAATGGGCTAGCGTAAGGTCCGGTAATACTCGATGTTGACTCACCAACGCCATCAAGTGCACCTGGTGTTAATGCCTTAGCAAACCAGCATTCTAAAGGCGCTTGGGTGCTTACAGGTGGCAATACCTGATGCGGCGTATTGTAACGATTACCATAATGGAACGGCTCACCCATCACAAAGATAACATCAGCATCTAACTGCTTTTCAGCTTCATCCATCAATCTTGATGCGTAACGCTTACCTTGGTACTCAGGCAATACCGCTAAAGGCGCTAGCACATAACACTTAAGGTGCGGCGCTGCATCAATAGTAATTGGCGTGTAACACGCATGGGCTACGCCCTCTAAAACGATAGAAAAGCTACCGTCACTAATCAAATCGTCAGCGAAGCTTGCATAAAGCTTCGCGTGGCGCTCATCATAAAGTCCACCAGCAGCAGCAGCGAAAGCTTGATATTGAATTTCATAAGGTGTTTTCACTTGAAACACTCCTGATTAAGTTTCTGTTTCAGATTAGCTATTGCCAGCTATAAGCCTAGCAATAGCAAATACTTATTAATAAAACGTTGTTTAATTTGCTCTAGAGGGTAATCCTCACCTGCAAACAAATAGTTCAGTGCAATACCGTCGATTTCAGCAATAAGCATATGGCTATCGACGGGATAATTAGCGGTTGGGATCTCAGTCAAAATCACTTCAAAAGACGCCATCATTAGCTGGTAGCGCTCATCTAACAGATCTTGCAAAATCAATCTCATCGAGGGCTGACACTTAACCTGATAATCAAACTGGTAAAACAGCTTCTGCTTTGGATCTACCATAGATACAAAGATATGCTCAAACAGATTAATCAGTCTGTCCTTTACCGATAAGCCTGGGTTAGATGCATCGACATTACTGCCAACTTCGCTAATGATTTCAGCCATACGAACAAAAACTTGCCTGAGCAAATCATCTTTATTTTTAAAATGATGAAACACCAAACCCTTTGATACTTTGGCGGCTTCACACACTTGTGCAATAGATGTTTTCTCATAGCCTTGCGTGGCAAACAGCTCAATCGCCGCCTGCATCGCTTGTTGTTTTTTGTCCATATTGTTCACCTAAAATTGATCTCCCAGCAAACATACCGACCATCCGGTCTGTTTTTTTGCGGTAATATAGATCATCAATTTTGATCGCAAGATCTTTTGTTGATCAGACTTGATGGTTACTGAACTCTACTTGAGTCGAGATGCGCAGTTTGATTTGGGTAAAAGGCCAATGAAGTCCGTTGGCTTATGTACGCCTTAAGCAATCAAGCTTTGCTCAGTAAAAAGTTCGGTCTTGAGCACTATCAGTGCTAAGCCAGGGCAAAGAAGAAGCTGGCGTTTAAAGCTGCAACCCAATGCTCACTATCGTCGCAATCAAAAGGAGTTGCTGAATTTATACATTGCGAACGATAAAACTGTCACGGTCTGAGGTCATCTGCAAATACATCAGATAAAGGACGGGGATGAATATCAAAGAGAACACCACCAAAGCCACAATCAAAAACAGGTGCATTGTTGGTTTGATAACAGCTGTGTTGGGATTACTGGGTTTATAGTGCACTAAGATCTTCTTATCACGAGGAAACTCAGCCACCAAGGCTTCGGCCTCTTCCAAAGAGTAACCTGGAATAGCACCTGTAATATCGGTCTTATTGCTCTTGTGGTAAATTTTACCGTCAACAGCATAAAAGTACTCAATAGCCACTTCGTAATGCGATTCAGCGCTGCTTCTTTCATGATAGCGCTCAATGAGCCAGCAATTCACGACCATCCCTTTAGCTGTTGGCCAATTAAAAGCAGCATGAGACTGATGCACAGCATAAGTTGCCACCCCTACAGCACAAGAGAACATGGTAAACATAAACCACATTAATATTGAAATCTGCGACAGCTTAAACCGCTTCACTATTGTTATCCTCAACATCCGCACAAGCTTTTTTATTGCAATCGACGCTACAGCCCTCAGTGCAATCCTTGTGACTATTCATCAAGGCTTGATAGCCTTTCACAAGTTTTATCAATGGCCATATCATGCTAATAACCAGCAACACCAACGCCAGCAAACCTAAGCCAAGCAGATAAAGAAAATCATCACCTCCGCCTCCGGAAAATAGCCCGCCACGATTAAATATGTTGGCTCCCCAAGCTGAGGCAAAGGCAGCCAAATTCAGCGTTAGGTGCAAGCCAAGCGATTGCAATATAACCCAATAACCTTGTTTTAAAACGGGCGATTGGATGCGGTACCAGTTAACCCCAACCCAACCAAGCCAGCCTATCCATAGCGCCGCCGCAGGCAACCAAAGAACGCCAAGAATATAAATAACAGGCACAGCAAAGTAACTGTAGCGTAGCTGCGTGAGTTGAGAGTGTCTTGATAAGTCCATTTTAAATCCTTATTTACAGCGACTTTAGCCAACAACGGTTTAAGACTAAAACGACTCTAGACAGTCGTACTGTAATACATCTTGTTTTTTTCTCTGGTATTAGGCCTTGCTCTCTAAGGTATCCCTAAGGCAATACAATCAAGCTTCGCTTGATAAAGGTCGTGAGCTTCCAGCTCACACTCGGGCATGCTAAAACATAAGCCACCCATGCTAAATCAACAAGGGAGGGTAAAAAACATGCCATCAACGTTAGGTGTCACGACAGGACGACATTATTGCTAAATGTCAGAGGCTTTTGATTCGTAGGTTAAGGGGGGAAACTCACTGTGTTGTAATAGATAGACGACTTCCCACGGAGTTTTATCGGTTTGCCTGAATGTTTCGGCATAGTACATATGACTTTCAGCCAGCGCCTTGGGGGCCGGTGGTGTGTCTATCCATTTTGACCCGGTGATGTTATTGAATTGATAATTGAAAGGCAAGTGCAACGGACTACGCAATGAAAATTTGGCGCTGTAGCCGGCATCGCGGTGTTTTTCTGTTATCCAGACGCTCACGTAAAAGCCCGGCGCGGTATCCCAGGTTCCCTGAACAGGGTATTCCCAATCCCGGTCTTGTGTTATCTCCACTGACGCGATTTGTGGATGGTCCTGCAATACATCATTAAGACTGGTGTATGGGTCAATACCGAATGCAGACAGTTCCTCTATAATCATTTGATAGTGTGCCTGCCCACCGCCCTCTTCTATTTGTTGGCTTGAGAGTTGATGACTGTTGTAGATCATGTCCGCCATACTCATGTTCATTACGACTCTGGCCGGTGAGTTAATGTAATAGAGGGCAGCATAGGCCAGTGCAGCCAAAAGCGTGATTGAGCAGAACCGTTTCCAGTTTATCCTGCCCAGAGCGCGTTTGAGTTTGCTTTTAAACAGGTTGTGGGTTTTGCGCTTAGAGTAGGGTGTGGGTTTTCGCAACATTCAGGGTACCGACATTAGGCGTTTTGGCTTATTCAGCCGAATGTCACGCAGCGTAAAGGGATATTGGAGCTGGAGCAAGTCAAATGTTTGATCAGGATACACTTTACTTATATGGACTCACCCTGGGCATGGTTAAAACATAAGTTAAAACATAAGCTAAAACATAAGCCACCCATGCTAAATCAACAATAAGTGGCGGGCCAAAAACATGCCATTAACAATGGGTGTCACTACTGGATTTCTATCAAGCTTCGCTTGATAAAGCTCGTGGCTTTGCCACATATCAGGCTAGCCTGACTAAGGTCGTGAGCTTCCAGCTCACACTCGGCCAAGAGGGGATCAACAGCAATCCCCTCTTGGCCATTTCTTTCATAAAGAGTCCTGCCGCCCCGACGAAGTTGTGGATCCTCATACTCCAATAAAAATCGCCTAACGGCTCATATGGGACATCCATGTCCCGCTGAGCCTGAACCATCATCCATGATGGTTCTACGGCATTTTTATCTGCGTACTTCGGCAACTTCGATGGGGAATAGGAGTTTTCTGTGAGAAATTAAGCAAAGTACACCGCGAGTTTTTAAAATATTTAGTTTTGTACAGTATTTAGTGCTAAAAACATTTTAGAGCACTACCTAATCATCAGAGCTAAGAAATAAGAATTCATCAAATATGGAAAATATAACTGATTATAAATACTTACTTGGACCTATCTCCCAGTTCCTCACCGCGATTTTAGCTTTCGCTGGCATAATTTATATACAAATACGACAAGATAATAGATCCAGAAAAGACATAAACTCTCGCTTTGATGAACAACAAAAACAACATCAACATGAAATACGTATTACTGAGGCTAAAGAGCGGCTTTCTAATATAGAATTGATATTCAATTTACTATGCACTATTAGCTTGATGCATAACGAAATTTATAAAACATATATCTCCCCACATACAAGTGAAGATATCAGTTCTGATGAAGTATTAAAAAAAGTGGAGCTTATTAAAAATGAGCTTAGTAGTACTTTTAATGACAGAGTACGACTCCGTATGCTTATACATCTCTATGTGCCTGAGTTAAAACCAATACTAGCTGAATATGAGAATACAGAATTAGACTTATCACTAACTTGTCTATCTTACATATCCAAATCTGCTAGCAATACAGATAACTGTTTTTATAGCTTAGAAACTCGGTATGGAAATGTAATAAAAAGCATATCCAAGCTTCAAGAGCATGCATTAGAACTTCCTAGATTCACTACAGAATAATTCAGTTAAATCATGATCCTACAAAAAACACCAATTCCCCATCGGAGTTGCCGAAGTCATTGAAGAAAATCGCGTGAGCGAGTCATGGATGACGAGATAGCCTTAGGTGAGCCAGGGATGGCGAATATGAGGCGATAGCTATTTTCGAAAATGAGTGAGGATCAACAACTTCGTCGGGGCGGCTCGGGAGATGCAAGAGGGGGTAGCTGTTGACCCCTTCTTGCCCGGGTGTGGGATGGAATCCCACGACGTTTATCAAGCGCAGCTTGATTGTCTATCGCTGTAAAGCGTTAGTCAGGCGCAGCCTGATAGAAAACAATTTTTAGACGAAGTCTAAATAAACATCGCAATCATGCCGCCCACAGTGGCAGCCGCCTTAACATATTGACCTGCAGAATATGAAGGGTCACCGTTCTCATCGATCTCCTCGGGGTGATCGAGCCCTAGCGCACCAAATACAAACGACTCTAAATCGCCACCTTCCTCTTCGGCTTTGACGCCGTCAGCTGTAGAGCCTGTAGCCGTTGAACTGCTTGCTTTAGCACTGCCTTGCTCTGTGATGAGCTTATCTTGTGCAGCCGTTGATAATACCACTGTGGTGCTGGCGCCTGTATTTGGGAGCGGCTTAGCTAAGGCGCTAGCAGAAGCTGCATTGGCAGCGATATCTGGCACGTGACTGGCTGTGGCTTGCTGAGTAGCCGAATCAGCTGCAACGTTGGAGGTGATTTTAGCCCCTACATTGATACTTGTACTATTGACTACACCACTGATAGAACTCATCAAACCATCCTCTAATTAGTCCCTTATACTACATAGGGACATACTTGAGCTGATAGTAAGCAGTATTTCTATATCCGCAAAGCAGTATCTGCTCAAAATATGATACAAAACGTATCGAGACTAACTGCTTCATTAAACACTACATTAGGGCATAGGTTTTATTGAGAAACCCCGATGTCAATTCCGACTGTTAAGCACTAAAAGTCAAACTCGGCTCGTTGTACCCAAAGGGGCTCATAATGCTGGCCTTGCATATAAATTACGTCCACATTCAGCTGAGTCAGATTTTCAAACAAACCAATAAACTCGCCGCCACCATGGCTAACCGTCAAGTTAGTGGTGTACAAAGATAGCTGACTATCGTTAGCAAACTGCTTGGCAAAAGTGGCTAATGTTTGTTGATGTTCGAGTAAATAGTGTTGATCAATCCAGCGACCTCCCAAATAAATTGCTGAGCTTGAGGCTTTAGCAATAATAGTGACATTCGAATAAAGAGGCTCTGCACTTAGCGCCTGATTAATCTGCTCAAATGGCTCGTTATCATCTTCCAATATCAGCAGGTGTAAATCACCTCTAAACCCCGACAGTAACGACTCTACTTGCTCTACTGAGCGGTCTAAGATGACTAAGTTGGCGCTTTCTACTGAATTGGCTAACTCGCTGCTGATTATAGTGACTTTGGTTGACTGTGCCTCGGCCACGGCATCATTCACAAATAGTAGTAAACAGAGTAATAGCAGCCAACAGAGCGGCAACTCACGTATAAAAGCCATTGCCGATTTAGCCAGTGTCATTTTAAGCGAGATATCCTTAAAAACATCCATGTCAGTAAGGCTGTCATTAAAGGTGGTGTAGCGGCTTATCTGCTTAAGTGGATTCATAGCGATCACCGTGCTGCAAGACTGAATACACCGATGTTGCATAGAACAAACCAAGTTAAAGCATACAAGAAATAAAGTTAACTTATGACTTCAATTCAGTGGCTTGCAAATACCTAAAAACAGAGATCACTTTTTAACTCGATACAAGTCTTAATCTGCAATGCAATTTGCCATGAATTTTGTGTGGCTTTAGTATTGTTTTGTGGATGCTTTGGAGGTGATTTGGGGTTGTTTTTGGGCTGTAACAGTCTTGATGTCAACATAAATAATCCTCCACGCGGATGCGGTAGAGGACTTTGTTTTACTCTAGCGATTGGACGAATGCTGAGCCTAAGCTTTAACTTAAGCTTTAACCTAGATCGTTAACTTTGCTGTTTAACTTAAGTTATTCGCCTAAGATCTGTCGATAGATCTCAACCACCCGATCTGTTTGGGATTTTATCGCTTCAATAGGTAACACACTTTTTTTCTGCTGCAGCGTCAATCTATGGCTTTCATCACGCAGATGGCAGTAGGCTTGAGTTAATGCCTGCGCACTCTCGAATGGTATCAACTCAAGCTCAGCAAGCTCGGCAAAAATTCGCACATTATCAGACCAAAATGACAACGCCTTATGCTTATGACTGTGTGCCAGTACTAAGTATTGAGCAATAAACTCAATGTCGGCAATTCCTCCACTACTTTGCTTAAGATCGAACATGCCCGCTTCAACGTTTAAAAGATGATCGCGCATCTTAAGCCGCATTTCTCTCACATCTTTGGCTAAGATTGATATATCACGCTGATTTTCTAGTACTTCTTCTCTGAGTTCATTAAAGCGCATAGAAAGTGCATTATCGCCAAATATAAAACGGGCTCTCACTAAGGCTTGATGCTCCCATGTCCAAGCCTCCTTGCGCTGGTAATCACCAAAGTGTTCTATCTCACTCACCAATAGCCCTGATGCGCCTGATGGCCTTAAGCGCATATCCACTTCATATAGCTCACCTGAGTTAGTGCGCGTTGAGAAAAAGTGCAACACACGCTGGGCAAGCTTTAGATAAAAGTGACCGATATCTATGGCTCTATCGCCATTGGTCTGACCGGCTTGGCTGCCATTATGTAAAAACACTAAGTCAAGATCTGAGCCGTAACCTAGCTCAATGCCGCCCGCTTTTCCGTAACCCACAACCGCAAAGCCCATCTCATTATCTTTTAGGTTTTCAGGTACACCATGGCGGGCACTCACCTGTGTCCATGCATGATGCACTACCTGCTCGATAATCGCTTCGGCCAAGAAAGTTAAGTGATCGCTCACCTCCATCACTGGCAGCACACCTGTCACGTCGGCGGCGGCAATCTTTAACTGCTGTGACAATTTAAATTGTCGCAGTGCTTCCATCTGCTGCTCTAAATCATCTTCAGGCACTCGCAGTAGATACTGACGCAGTTCGCTGCCGTAGTCGTCTAACGATGTGGTGTCATACAACTGGGCTGGATCGATCAGCTCATCGAGCAGCATGGGGAATTTTGCCAGTTGCTGAGCAATCCATGGGCTGGCAAGACAGAGGCTAACGAGCTGTTGTCTTGCCCCAGGGTTTTCACACAAGAGCTCAAGATAGGTGGTTCGGGTTAAAATTTGATCCAGTACCTTTGACACTGGATCAAATGCCTTAGATGGATGGGGAAGATTGGTAAACTCGCACAACAACTTGGGCATTAGCTTATCTAAAGTCTCCCGCCCTCGCGGTCCGATAGTGCGGCGCACCACTGTTTCGTGCCAACTGTTAAGCATCGGCCACAGTTTTTCATCATCGATCCCCTGCTCTTCTAGAATAGAGAGCGCATGCTCATCTTCATAGGCGTTCCATAGCTGCTGGGTCCAGGTCTCGTTTTGATCTTCATGCAGATTACCGCCAACAGTTTCCAGAAAATGGCTGTGGATCTGTCTCATTGCCGTTTCAATCTGCTCTCGCAGATCCATTTCAGTATCGGCATTGAGGGCATAACATAAACGCTGCCAATCTAGCACTTCGCTTGGTAATGTCTGAGTTTGCTCGTCGTTTATCGCCTGTAATAGGTTTTCAACCCGGCGCAGTAACACATAGCTATTTTTAAGCTCATCGACAGCCAGGTATTCCAACTGTCCTAACTGGTATAAGGTTTCTATGGCCGCAAACAGGCTCTGCTGCCTCAATGCGGGCTCTCGCCCACCACGAATAAGCTGAAAACTTTGCACCACGAATTCGACTTCTCGAATCCCGCCAGCACCGAGCTTAATATTGTCGGTGAGCTTACGGCGGCGTACTTCTTGAGTGATTAACCCTTTCATTTTGCGCAGTGATTCTATCGCTGAAAAATCTAAATAACGGCGATAAACAAACGGCCTAAGCAGATCATGTAGCTCATCAGAATCGGCTGTCCACGGCCCGAGTACGCGCGCCTTTACCATGGCATAGCGCTCCCAGTCACGCCCCTGCTCTTGATAGTAATCTTCTAGCCCGCTAAAGCTAACCACTAAGGGGCCGCTTTCGCCATAGGGGCGCAGACGCATATCGACCCGATACACAAAGCCGTCAACCGTCACTTGATGAAGCAGATTAACCAGTCGCTGACCCATGCGAATAAAGAACTGTTGGTTTTCAAGCGCACGCCTACCACCTAAGGTTTCACCATGCTCAGGGAAAGTGAAAATAAGGTCGATATCTGAAGAGAAGTTAAGCTCACGACCGCCGAGCTTACCCATGCCTAAGATGAGTAGTTTTTGCGGCTTACCTTGGCTATCACTTGGGGTGCCCAGTTGCGCGCACATCTCGCGATATAACCAGTCGCGCCCGGTAATCACTAACGCCTCGGCTAGCGCTGACAGATCGAGCAAGGACTCTTCTAATTCACTGTAGCCAAGAAAATCACGCCAGGCGATACACACCATCTGTCGGTTACGATATTGACGTAAAATACGTTTTGCCTGCTCTTCATCGGTCACAGGTTCAAGCAAGCTTGTCAGTTCGCTATCGAAGGTTTGACGCTCAATATTATGCAGTTCGCGCTCAAATAATGCGGGGATCCAGTGCGAGTGACGACACAGCTGGCTTGCAATAAAATCACTTAACCCAAAAACCAGTTTGAGTTCCTGTTGCTGCTCATCTGTCAACGCCGCTAGCACATCTGCTGCGCTATCGGTGAGTCTTTGCCAATATCGCTCTGCGGTCTCAGCCATTTGAGTGCTGACAAGCTTATTACCCTGTGTAGCCGTGCGCATAATAATCCCTAACAATTTTGTACATCGACATATTATGTCATTAATGATATAGATAGAGCGTGAACAAATGTGAGCAGCTTTGGTCGAGAATGTTGGTCAGTTGAGTAAATTTAATTACTCAAGGCCATGAAAACAGGATCATTGCTATTTTTATGCTCTAATAGGCAATACTATACTCAAGCAGTGATAATTACAGTAAGAGCAAATTATTTCTCTTGCGAATTCAATGTTTCAGCAACTGAAAAATCTTGTATGCTGAATAAATATAAATCGCTATAAAGTATCATTAAGCATTATGGCAATATGTCTTTGTTACATTCGGCATTTGGCCACTAAAAAGTAACATAATCGAATTTGGAGAAACTATGGCAGGAATGCTAAAGCGCGTTCTCACCGTCATACTGGTTTTCACCCTCGCAGGATGTGGTGATGATAGGCCAGAGCAAATTGCAAAGTATCAGCAGCTGACTCAGCAACGCCTCGATACCCTAAGCACTATGTTGAGCGACGGTCAGGTACGTAATGCTAATTTGCTAAAACAATACACTCAAGTATTGGAAAGGCAAAAACCAGACCTAAGCCCACTGCTCACAGAGCTTGCCACCGATGCCACTAACCGCGGCCCGATGTTTACCTCACTGACGCGACGTTTGACTGAAGCGCAAAACCCGGCCAATTTTGTCGATCTCGATCAGCAACTGGCTGAAGTCGAAAACCTGTATCAAGCCGCAGATCCTAGCCTCTATAACGATATGCTGTCAGATCCACTTAACGTGGTTGCTGATATGTCGGGCGGCGCGCTCGCTCGAGTGAACTCCATCAGCCGTGAAGCCGCAGCACTTGCTAATGGCGCCGAAGACTTTGGTGCCGGTAGCCAGCTAGTGGGTAACCCCTCTTACGGTAACTGGCAAACAGGCTCTAATGGCATGTCATTTTGGGCTTGGTACGGCATGTACTCGATGTTCTCCAACTTAACTCGCGGCCCAATTGGTTACGATCGTTGGTCAAGTCGACGTAACTATAGCTATTACAATGATGTGGGACGCTACCGTTATACCTCACCGAAACAGGCTAGAGCCCAAACTCAAACCTATGAGCGAACAAAAAAGCAATTTAACTCTCAAGGTAAAAAGTTTGATAGCCCGTATGCTAAGTCACGCACAGGCTCAAGTAGTCTTTCGAGACAAAGTAGCAGCACCCCAAAAGCCAGTTCAACAGGACGCACTGCGAGCAGCAAGAGCAAGTTCCGCTCTAACTACTCTAAGGACAGCAGCTTCCGTAATTCCAGCAGTCGTACTACTCGCGGTGTTCGCCGAGGCAAATAATTAAGGAACTTTTATGACATTTTTAGAAAACTATGGCCTCACACTCGATCTACTGATTATTTTGGCCATCGATATCGCCATTGCAGTCTTGCTATTAACATTGATGCGCTATCTGCAAGGCTGGACAATTAAAGTAAATAGTCGCCACGAACTGGCAGAAAACGATAACTTTGCCTTTGGTATTAGTACTGCGGGTGCTGTGATGGCACTGGGTATTGTGCTCACAGGTGCGATAACCGGTGAAGCCGCCGAGTCCTATTTGGTTGAAGCCATTGGCATGAGTGCTTATGGTTTGTTTGGCTTAGTACTGATTAAACTCGGTCGTTTTTTGCATGACAAGATTGCACTTAATGATATTGATAAGAACGCTTTAATCCTCAAGGGTAATGTCTCTGTCGCGATTGTTGATGCAACCGCTGCGATTGCCACTGCGATTATTATTCGCTCGGTATTAATGTGGGCTGAAGACCTTACCATTTACACCTTTATCGCCATCTTTAGTGCCTTTGCGATTTCACAGCTGATGTTAGTGCTGCTCACTCGTGGCCGCGAGAACCGCTACGCTAAGCGTAATCAAGGCGCATCGATGCAAGCGGCCATTGCTCAGGGACATGTAGCGCTGGCGATTCGTCATAGCGGCTATATGCTTGCCATGGCATTTAGTTTTAATGCTGCCAGCCATTTCATTATTTTTGACCCACATGCCTATGTCGCTAACCTCATCGGCTGGCTTGTCTTCTCAGTGGTGATGCTAGTGACGCTATCACTGCTAATCACCCTGATTAAAAAGTTAGTGCTGGCCAAAATCAACCTCTGCGATGAAGTTGAAAAACAACATAATATTGGCCTTGCTTTCGTTGAGATGGCTATTAGCGTTTCTATCGCGATAATCCTCGCCGCCTTAATGGCTTAAGTAAGATTAAGGGAGCGGTCGATACGCTCCCTTTTCTATTTACTGCCATTAACATATATCCGAGTGTGGCTATCTCGAATAAAAAACTCTCCAAAAATAATCTCCACTAAATAAGCAACTGACACTCAATGCAAACCGACTCAAGCAGCACGACGACTCCAACCAAAAATGACACCATAGAATCGGGCAAACTCGGCTGGTTCGACGATATCTTATTGCTCGGCATTATGGCCGTACTCGCAGGCTGCGGCCTGATTTATGAATACCTGTTATCACATTATGCTGGCCGTATTCTAGGGGCGCTCGAAGCCGCTATTTACACCATGATCGGTCTAATGATCGTCTCTATGGGGGTCGGCGCTTTTGCTGCCCGTAAAATTCGCTGCGCCTTTACCGGTTTTGCCGTATTAGAACTGTGTGTAGCCCTATGTGGCTCACTGGCAATTTTAATCACCGCTGCCGTTATCGGCTTTGGCCAGCAATTACCCTTAATCATTGCTGATACCTTAGGTCTACCGGCCGATCAGCTACCCAACGGTGGCTTTATTGGCACTTTGCAAAAGCTCAGTGAATACTTGCCTTACGTATGGGGCGTGTTACTCGGCCTGATGATTGGTATGGAGATCCCACTGATCGCGCGAGTACGCCAAGCCCTGTCTGAAGCGCACCTGATGCATAACGCGGGTACCATTTATGGCGCAGACTATGTTGGCGCCGGTATTGGTGCAGCTATCTGGGTTGGCTTTATGCTGGCGATCGATATCCAACTTGCCGCCGCCTTAACTGCAAGCTTTAATCTGCTAGCAGGTTTTATCTTTATCTGGCGTTTCTGGCACCAAATACGTCATGTAAAACTGCTATTAGTGGGTCACTTTATTGCGACTGGTATTTTGGTATTACTTGCACTGCACGGCCCTCAATGGGAGCAGAACTTTAATAACTTGCTGTATAAAGACAAGGTTGTTTATGCCAAGGCAACGCGCTTTCAACAACTGACCTTTACTGAGCGTTTAAGAGGCAATGGACTGGGGCCTGTGCATTCGCTTTATATCAATGGTCGATTACAGTTCTCCAGCAGTGATGAGCATATCTATCACTCATTTTTAGTGCATCCAACCATGGCGGCTAGCGCTCGTCATGACAAGGTGTTGATCATAGGCGGTGGGGATGGCCTTGGTTTAACTCAAGTGCTGCAGTGGCAACCTCAGCAAGTGACACTGATGGATCTTGATAAGGAACTGGTTGAACTATTTAAAAATCCTGCCAGTGATATGCCTGAGCATTTGAGCCGTGCATTATTAGCACTCAACCAAGATGCACTTAACGACCCACGCTTAAGAATTATGTATGACGATGCGTTTAATGGGGTCGATAAATTGCTGGCGAAAGAAGAAAAGTTCGATGTCATTATCGTTGATCTGCCCGACCCTAGCCATCCAGATCTCAATAAGCTTTATTCCGATGCTTTCTATCTTAAACTCAAGGAACTAATGAGTAATGACGCTGCCTTAACCATACAGTCAACGTCACCTTATCATGCGCCCAATGCCTTTATTTCTGTGGCTAACACCTTGGAATTGGCGGGCTTTAATGTCGATCAGTATCATCATAACGTGCCAAGTTTCGGCGAATGGGGCTGGAGCATTGCCACTTTAGGTGGCAAAAGCGCTCGAAATAGGCTAGAAAATGTGCAACAACTGCCTGTAGATGATCCTTGGTTTACCTCAGGATTGATGCATGCAGCTTTTGAGTTCCCTGGGAATTTTTACCAGAACAAGGCTCAAATTAAACCCAATGTTTTAGGTTCAAGCCAGCTGTATCAATACCATCAGCAGGCTTGGTTAGAAAATCAGTAGAGTTTATTTTTGAATCGTAAAGATAGCACTTGACATATTATGTCGCGGTGTTATCTTTAATCACAGACATAATATGTCAATAAGGACAAATATGAATATCCACACAATTGCCAACCACCTAAATGAACTTGGCGACAATAGCCAAACTGGCTTTCAATTTGATTGTTATCCAATAGATGGTGACGTGGAAGTCTTACAAGTTAACGTTGTTGGCCGTGAAGAGATCCCGGTATTTGTATCGGTCACGGACAACCAAATCCTTTGCATCAGTTATTTATGGGGCGAGGATGAAGTGAATCAAGAGCGTCGTAGTGAAATGTTTGAGACCATGTTAGAGCTCAACATTCCAATGCCACTGTCATCGTTTGCAAAAATCGACGACAAATATGTGGTTTACGGCGCACTATCAGTACATTCAAGTATGCAAGAGATTGAGCAGGAACTGTCTGTTCTATCTGACAATTGTCTTGAAGTTATCGACGAACTCGTCGACTACCTTAAATAAAGGAGCCACATTATGGGCATTCTAAACAAAATTCTTACAGCTTTCCGTGGCGGTGCAACGGAAGTTGGTCAAGGCATCGTTGATGCAAACTCAACACGTATTTTTGAACAAGAAATCCGTGATGCTGAAAAACACCTAACTAAAGCTAAGCGCGACTTAACTGAAGTGATGGCAAAAGAGATGCAAGCAAGCCGTGAAGTTGATCGTCTTAAGCGCTCTATTGCAGAACATGAAGGTTACGTGACTCAAGCACTTGAGAAGGGTAATGAGCCATTAGCACTTGAAGTGGCTGAGAAAATTGCCGAGTTAGACCAAGAGCTTAACGATCAACAGTCGGCAAACGATAGCTTTAGCGCCCATGCAACTCGCTTAAAAGAGCTAGTCCGTAAAACTGAGCGCCAAGTGACAGATTACCAGCGCCAGTTAACGATGGTTAAAACCACTGAAAGCGTACAAAAAGCAACTGCGACGATTACAGACTCATTTGCAGGTAGCAACTCTAAGCTACTCAACGCTAAAGATTCATTAGAGCGCATCAAAGCGCGTCAGCAGTCATTTGACGACCGTCTAAAAGCTTCTGAAACCTTAGCAGAAGAGAACAGCGACAAAGCACTGCATGACAAACTAGCTCAAGCCGGTATTGGCGAGCAAAAGTCTAACGCAAATGCTGTACTTGATCGCATTAAAGCGCGTAAAGGCTAAAGGAGACTGACGTGGGATTTCTAAGCAGCCTATTTGGCAAAAAAGAGGAACCTAAACGTCAACTTGACCATCCATCAAAACTCAACAAGGGAGATATGATCTCCCTTGATGACAGTTTTGCCTTGCCACCACAACTGCGTGGTCAGCAACTGCGAGTTGAAGCGGTCAATACTTATGAGTATCAGCGCAAGCAACAAACAGAATGGGTGTTAAAAGGCCACAGTGGCGATGCTATTTTTCTGAGTCTTGATGAAGATGACGAAACTTACTTAGCCCTCTCGATTAAGGTCAATCGAGGCCTAGTTGAACAGCTTTTCGATCTTGATCAATTTAGCGAAATTTTCGAAGAGGCAGGTAAAGCGGAGCTAGATACGCAAACACTGTCATCAGACTTGAATGATTATGAACAGTGGTTATCACCTCATTATCATCAGGTTACTTCAGGGAGTTTTGGCTACTTTCACCGCCAAGATTACCGTGGTCTAAGGCCACCACAAGACGCAGATGGTTCGACTGGTGACCCATTTGAGTCTTATCAGTTGCTAGACGATGACGAAGATAAGGCTGTTGATGTTGAGGTGTATGAGGGTGGCGAAACAGACGTTATGTTAACCCTATACCGCCCACTGACTGATATTCGAGAATATTGGCCAGGCGCATAAATGAATGGTTCTAGACGAAAATCTAGAACCATTTTTTTCAGCTCCGATGAGTGGTAGCATATACTTCTTGGTATTAAGCATACTCCGCACGTTCTTTTACGGATGAAAATATTTAGGTACCGCACGCATGACCAAACAAAAAAATCCCTTACCCGCGCAGTGGCAACAAAACCAGAAAGCAGCCAAAGCGACGCAAATTGCCTTCGATATGGATGAAAAGTTCCAGTATGCTATTCGCAAGGCAGCGCTCGATGCAGGGGTAAGCCCATCTGATCAGATCAGAGAAATATTGGGCTTAAGTGTGACTAAACGCCCTAAGCGCCCTCGCCTTACCGTATCGCTTAGCTTGAGTGATTATGAGATTTTAGCTGGAAAATATAACCTCTTGGCAGAGCAACAACTTGAAATCAAAAAGCATGTATTAGATGATTTAATCCAATTTAGCGCTGATAAATAGGCGCAAACCAAGGTGCCTCATAGGCACTCGCCGGCACCTCAATAGATGGACCTAAGCGATGGCAAATAAAAAGCGCTGGCTACTGCAGCCCGATACGCCTCCCACCCCAATCCAACTGGCAATGATGTTGCTATCACTGCTGTCGGTTATTGTAGTGCTCGTGCTCACCTTTGGCCGATTGGATGGCGAAACAAGACGCTTATTGTTTCTGATAGATACCAGTATCTGTCTCATCTTCATGTCTAATTTCTTTTTTGAACTGTTCAGGGCTGATGGCAAGGTCGACTATCTAAAACATCATTGGATTGATTTTGTGGCCAGTATTCCGGCCATTGAAGCCCTTAGAATGGCGCGCCTATTCCAAATATTACGAGTCGTGCGCCTTATCCGTATGACGCGCTCACTTCTTGTTCCTATGCTTAAACAGCGCCGACAAGCGACCGTTGCCAGCCTATTGGTCGCACTTGTAACCATTTTAACCTTCTCATCTGTACTGATGCTAATTGTTGAAAGCGGTGTTGAAGGGGCCAATATCGACACAGCAGAGAGCGCGTTATGGTGGGCACTGGTGACCATCTCTACAGTGGGCTATGGCGACTACTACCCAGTGACGACTGCAGGCCACATTATTGGCGGAGTAGTGATAGTCTGTGGCGTGAGCTTTTTTGGTGTCATTTCAGGTTATATGGCGTCTGTTTTTGTTTCTCCTGATGAAACGGAAAAACTCGATAGCCACGCCGAAGAGCTCCGCTCTGAACTCAATACCAGCTTGATTAGGATGGAGAAAAATCAACAGATGTTGCTCGAGGAAATTTCTGAGCTTAAACAAGCGCTAAAACAAGAGTCTAAGCAAGTCAGTCATAACAAGCCTGAGCAATTTAAGTAGGCAATCTGAGTAGGCTATTTTTATAAAACCACAATAAAAAAGAAGAAAAAAGCCCGCATCAAGTAGCAATGCCGTTAAGTTAAGCCAACATCTGATTTATAAACAAAAACAAAGAACCCAGCATTAGCTGGGCTCTTTGTTTTAAAAGCGATAAACCACGAAGTGTTCATTTATTTAAACTGAATGATACTTTTAAATTGATTACGATTAACGCCAATACGGTTGATTTTTCATCGCGCTGCGACGAGAGAACTCCATCGCTTGCACTAAACTTTGCTCTTTGTTTTCTAGCCAGTCGGTAATATCTAGATAAGCAATTTCGCTAATGAGCTTTAACTGACGATAAGCCGCTAAGGTACGGATCCCTAAAGCTAAGTCTTGCCAAGGTGATCTAAATTGATCACGTGATTTAACAGGGTAAAGATCGCCATAGGCCACGCCAACAAAAATGCTGTCATCGAGTGCCTTCGCAACCGACTGGTAATCCGAGCTGCTCAGGTCGCTATCTAATGGCATCACATCTAAAATTCGCTGCCAGGACTTTTCCTGCATCTGGTTAGCAAAGTGCTTAAGCTCCAATTGCTTATTGATGCTAACTTGGTCGTCACTTATCTGAGTTAACAGGTCGACTAAATGCACCTGCAATCGACCGTAGCAAATGTCAGCCAGTAATTGCTCCACTTGGCCAATAATATCCAGATGCTGCAATTTAACTAAGGCGACATCGACTAAAGCTTGTTGTTGCGGTAATTTGGCGATCAGTGCGGCGTCATCATCAATGATGCCATATAAACTTAACGCTTCTTCAATGAAGTTGAGTCGACGCTCAACACAATCAAAATCCGCTTGAAAAGTGTCTTCGAGCAGTTCGAACTGCTTTAGGGTGTTTTTAAGTAATCGAATACAAGCTCGTAAACGATAACTCAGAATGGGCAATGCCTCTAGGGATTGTTGGTGATCGAGCAGCATAGACTCAATGGTTTGCCAGCGTTCTAACCCCAGGGTGAGTAGGTTAACCACAACTTGCTTTAGGCTCTGCTGAGGTTCGATTTTTATAAACTCAAGTGCAGCAATTGTTTCAGGCGCTGACTGCCCAGCTAAACGATAGCCTCGCTGCGCTTTACTCGCTTGACCTAAACGCACAGGAATTTCTCGACTCACGATGCCAGCGAGAGTTAATAATGCACTGGTATCGCCCGCCAATAGCTCAAACTCTAGCTCACAAATCGGCTCAACGGCTTGTTCAACACAGATTTCACCAATATCTAAAGCCACTTCAACTAAACTGTCATCAATAAAAATATGCCAACGCTGACGCTCAAAATCAGTATTGAACAAACAGTAGAGTGCAGACTGTGTTTGGTCAATATTCACACCCTCAGGCCAAATTTTACTCGGGAATAAATTTAATTGCGGAAATTTTTGATCTATATCAACATTATACTCAGGCCGAGAATGGATCCCGCCTACAACCTGACCTTTTGTTTTAATTGTTTGCTCTAAATGTTGATTAATGCCCCGGATCCGCAGACCCATGTCCCATTTTCTTAAGGTAAGCGCATTTGTATCAAAGTAAGCATTCGTTAGCTTTTCAATACCTTTAGCTTCGCAATTTGGTAAGCTATCTAGTAGTTTTATAAGGCTTTTCTTTTGCTTTTCATTAAAGAAAAGCTTGAGTTCAATCTCAGCTTCCATCGATGTACCATTCACCTTGTCATCAAAATTTAATCAATCTGCCATTAAAGTTACACATTGTAATATTTCTGCAATAATATCGTCGTAGGATCCGCTTTGCAGTTAGGATATAACTAGCTAGAATAAAAAACTGTCTATTTAAATAGAAAAACACAGTTTTATTACGCGGCCGCTTGAGTTAACATGCGCCCGCTTTTTCCAATAGTGGAATAACCAAAATAGGTACACGGCAATGCCAGTAAACTCTATTTTAGGCGTGTTTGCAAAATCGCCAATTAAGCCTCTTCAAGAGCATATCGACAAAGTATACGATTGTGCGTTAATACTTGTCCCATTTTTTGAAGCAACTGTCGCAGGAGACTGGGACAAAGCAGTTCTATTGCGTAAGCAAATTAGCTCTGCAGAGCAAGAAGCTGACTCACTAAAACGTGAGATCCGTTTAACTCTGCCTGGCGGTCTGTTTATGCCTGTAGAACGCACTGACTTACTGGAGCTACTTACCCAGCAAGATAAAATTGCTAACAAAGCAAAAGACATTTCCGGCCGCGTCATTGGCCGACAACTAGAGCTACCTCAAGTAATTCAAGAGCCATTTATTGCTTATTTACAGCGCTGTATTGATGCAGTGTCACTGTCAAAAGAAGCAATTAACGAACTCGATGATCTGTTAGAAACAGGTTTTAGAGGGCGTGAAGTGGATCTTGTCGCTAAAATGATCGCAGAGCTAGATTCTATCGAAGAAGATACAGATGATTTACAGATTAAGATCCGTAGACAACTATACTCCATCGAATCTGAATTAAATCCTGTCGATGTAATGTTCCTCTACAAGATAATTGAGTGGGTTGGTGACTTGGCAGATCTTGCTGAACGAGTCGGTTCTCGCTTAGAGCTAATGTTAGCTCGCGTCTAATCAAAAGATTATCAAGGTAACAACATGGTTGATGTATTAGTAACCAACGGCCCAGTGCTTATTGGCATTGCGGCGCTATTTGGTTTTTTAATGGCATGGGGTATTGGCGCAAATGACGTAGCCAATGCAATGGGAACCTCTGTTGGTTCAAATGCGATTACAATTAAGCAAGCGATCATTATTGCTATGATCTTTGAGTTTGCTGGTGCGTATCTAGCTGGTGGTGAAGTAACCAGTACGATCCGTAAAGGCATTATTGACTCTGCTTATTTTATCAATTCACCTGAACTACTCGTTTACGGCATGATTTCAGCGCTTCTTGCTGCTGGTATCTGGCTAATTGCAGCTTCTGCATTAGGCTGGCCTGTTTCGACCACTCACTCTATTGTTGGCGCCATTGTTGGTTTCGCTGCGGTAGGTGTTGGTGCTGACGCTGTAGCATGGGGTAAAGTGGGCGGTATCGTTGGTTCTTGGGTTGTCACCCCGGCAATATCGGGCTTTATCGCCTTTATGATATTCCAGAGTGTACAAAAGCTGATTTTCAACACCGATAACCCACTAGAAAACGCTAAACGTTACGTGCCTTTCTACATGGCACTAGCGGGCTTTATGATGTCACTCGTGACAATCACTAAAGGTCTTAAGCATGTTGGTATAAACTTCAGCACTGTTGAGGCGTATGGCTTAGCAACATTGATTGCAATTACAGTTGGTTTTGGTGGCATGATTGCGATTAAGCGTCTTAAAATGGACACTAAAGCAGATCGTCAAACACAGTTTGGTAACGTTGAGAAAGTATTCGCTATCTTAATGGTTGTCACGGCATGTTGTATGGCATTTGCTCACGGTTCTAACGACGTAGCTAACGCGATTGGTCCATTGGCAGCTGTTGTTTCAGTTGTTGAAAGTGGCGGACAAATCAACAGCACTGCACCACTTGTTTGGTGGATTCTACCTTTAGGTGCTGTGGGTATCGTTCTAGGTCTTGCCATCTTTGGTAAGCGTGTAATGCAAACCATTGGTAAAAACATTACTCACCTAACACCAAGCCGTGGTTTTGCCGCTGAGCTTGCTGCAGCCTCAACAGTTGTTATTGCATCAGGCACAGGTCTACCAATCTCAACCACACAAACTTTAGTTGGTGCGGTTTTGGGTGTCGGTATGGCTCGTGGTATCGCCGCAATCAATATGGGCGTAGTGCGTAACATTGTTGTATCTTGGGTTGTCACCCTTCCTGCAGGTGCTGGTCTTTCAATTATATTCTTCTATATCATTAAGAGTATTTTCGAATAACCTTGAGCAACATTCGTTTTACAAAAACGACGTAATCTAAAGGGGAGTTTGATAATTTTTGTATCAAACTTCCCTTTTGCGTTTTATCACTCTTTTGCCACTTGCATTACCCCCTTTAAATCCCTAGCATGTGGGCTAAATTTCGTAGATGAGAATAGATTGGTGTTAAGAATTCTAATTATTGCGGGAATGATGCTACTTTCCCCTTCTTTGCTTGCAGCAAACCAAACGCGCTACATCTCAGATGATGTTTATATCTACCTTCATGGTGGGCCTGGAACACAATTCCGTATTTTAGGCAGCATCGAAGCAGGCCAACCAGTCACTTCGCTTAATGAGACTCAAGGTGATTACAGCAAGATTATTGACGGTAAAGACCGTGAAGGCTGGGTGCAAACAAAAATGCTCAGCGCAAAGACAAGCCTGCGTGTAAAGCTACCTGCGATTCAGGCAGAGCTTAAGCAGACTAAAGCCGATCTCGAAGCAGCATTAAGCAGCAGCGATAACAATGCTCAAGAGCTTAACCAGGTGAAATCTCAACTTGCTGCCGCTCAAAAAGCCTTAGATAGCGCTAGCAACGAACGCGATAGCGCTAAAGCTAAGTTAGCCAGTATCCAAAAGAACGAACGTTTTGAAATGTGGAAGCAAGGTGGCTTTATTGCCATCGGAGGCCTAATTTTAGGTATTGTTCTGGTTTATCTACCTAAGCCACAACGTAAACCGAAAAATCGCTGGTAATAAATCAGCTAAACCGCATATAAAGCCAGCGTTAACCATACGCTGGCTTTTTTATTACCTCCTTCCCGTAATCGCCAGCCAAATATGCCGGAAAGCTGCCAGTAATCATTCAGTGAAACCGCATGTAAAACAGCGTTAACCATACGCTGGCTTCTTTATTATCTCTTCCGTCTCATCACTAACAAAATATGCCTGAAAGTCGCTGGTAATCATTCAGTGAAACCGCATGTAAAACAACGTTAACCATACGCTGGCTTATTTATTATCTCTTCTCCGTAATCGCCAGCCAAATATGCCGGAAAGCTGCCAGTAATCATTCAGTAAAACCGCATATAAAGCCAGTTTGATTAAAACACTGCTTTTTTTATCGCCTCTCCACAGCCCTTATGATATAAGGGCTAGCGCACCTTAACGCCAACCACAATCAAACGCGGATCACAATAAATATTACAATATTGTCATAGGTCACATTTTGTGGTTATAATCGGCGCGCGGAGGCCTTCGATTGTATACAAAAGAATAACAACAGAGGTTTTGTCGCGACACCTTATCCAAGCAATCAGCCCCAGTGGCCTAGATGGAAGCGATTAATATGTTCAAAGCGAGTGAAGTACTAGCTGGTCATTACGATTCAGCCGACCTCAACGAACTGTTCCAAGCGATCAGCGATAACTATATTGTCGATGAAGAGCAATATTTATCTGATTTGATAAAGCTAGTTCCTTCGAGTGATGAAGAGATCAACCGTGTGACGAGCCGTGCACACGAGCTAGTTAGCAAAGTCCGTCAATATGACAAAAAAGGCCTTATGGTCGGTATTGATGCTTTCCTTCAGCAATATAGCTTAGAGACACAAGAAGGCATTATTTTAATGTGTCTTGCTGAAGCCCTGCTTCGTATTCCAGACTCAGATACTGCCGATGCCTTAATCGAAGACAAACTGTCTGGGGCCAAGTGGGATAAACATTTAAGTAAGAGCGATTCAATCTTAGTTAACGCGTCAACTTGGGGGTTAATGCTCACAGGTAAGATCGTTAAGCTTGACCACAATATTGACGGCAAGCCAAGCAGCCTACTAAACCGCTTGGTCAATAAGGTCGGTGAGCCTGTTATAAGACAATCTATGCTTGCAGCCATGAAGATCATGGGTAAGCAATTTGTATTAGGCCGCACCGTTAAAGAAGCACTGAAAAACAGTGTCGATAAGCGCAAACTTGGCTACACCCACAGTTACGACATGTTAGGTGAAGCGGCGTTAACTAAAAAAGATGCACAAAAGTACTTCGACGACTATTCGAGTGCGATTGCCACCTTAGGCGCGCAAGAATACGATACCAGCTATGCCCCTCGCCCAACTATCTCGATTAAGCTTTCAGCCCTGCATCCACGCTATGAAGTCGCCAATGAAGATAGAACGCTAACAGAGCTATATGAAACGCTTATCTTGCTTATCAAGCAAGCGCGTAGCCTTAATGTCGGTATCTCTATCGATGCAGAAGAGATGGACAGGCTAGAGCTGTCATTAAAGTTATTCCAACGCCTATATAACTCAGATGCAGCTAAAGGCTGGGGTCTATTAGGTATTGTCGTTCAAGCATACTCTAAGCGGGCACTACCTGTACTGTGCTGGTTAACGCGTTTATCCAAAGATCAAGGCGATGAAATCCCCCTGCGCTTAGTTAAAGGCGCATACTGGGACAGCGAGCTAAAATGGTCACAAGAAAATGGCGAAGCCGGTTACCCACTTTATACCCGCAAAGCAGGTACCGACGTCTCTTACCTAGCGTGTGCTAGATACTTGTTATCAGATGCGACTCGCGGTGCTATCTACCCACAATTCGCCAGCCATAACGCACAAACCGTTGCGAGCATTACCGATATGGCCGGCGATCGTGACTATGAATTCCAGCGCCTACACGGCATGGGAGAAGAGCTTTACGATACGCTTTTAGCAGAAAGTGGTGTTAAGACCGTACGTATCTATGCCCCCGTGGGCGCGCACAAAGACCTTCTGCCTTACCTAGTACGTCGTCTACTTGAAAACGGTGCTAACACTTCGTTCGTGCACAAGCTAGTTGACCCCAAAACCCCGATTGAGTCATTAGTGGTACACCCACTCACCACACTCAAAGGCTATAAAACCCTGGCTAACAATAGAATCGTCTTACCTGAAGATATCTTTGGTAAAGAACGTAAAAATTCCAAAGGGCTGAATATGAACATTATTTCTGAATCTGCACCATTTTTTGCCGCGATAGACAAGTACAAAGACACCACCTGGTCAGCAGGTCCTTTAGTTAACGGTGAGACCTTGTCTGGCGATACTAAAGAAGTGGTCAGCCCATTCGATACTAATTTAGTTGTCGGTAAGATTGCCTTTGCTAACAATCAAGCGATTGAGCAGGCACTATCAAGCGCTGAAGCTGCCTTCCCAAGTTGGTGTAACACCCCTGTCGAGGTTCGAGCCAATGCATTGCAAAAACTTGCCGACCTACTGGAAGAAAATCGTGAAGAGCTAATTGTCCTTTGCACTCGCGAAGCAGGTAAGAGCATTCAAGATGGTATAGATGAAGTTCGTGAAGCTGTGGACTTCTGCCGCTATTACGCAGTGCAAGCCAAAAAGATGATGGCTAAGCCTGAGTTGCTTCCTGGCCCTACAGGTGAGCTCAACGAGCTATATCTGGAAGGTCGCGGCATCTTTGTTTGTATTAGCCCGTGGAACTTCCCACTTGCCATCTTCTTAGGCCAAGTCACAGCGGCTCTCGCTGCAGGTAATACCGTTATTGCTAAACCTGCCGAGCAAACATCTATCGTCGGTTACAGAGCGACTCAGCTCGCCCACGAAGCGGGTATTCCTAAAGACGTACTGCAGTTCCTTCCGGGTACGGGCGCAACCGTTGGCGCTGCAATTACTTCCGATGAACGTATTGGTGGTGTGTGCTTTACAGGATCAACAGGCACAGCCAAGTTAATCAACCGTACATTAGCCATGCGTGAAGGGCCGATTATTCCATTGATTGCCGAAACGGGTGGCCAAAATGCCATGGTGGTTGATTCAACCTCACAACCTGAGCAGGTCGTTAATGATGTAGTGTCATCATCATTTACTAGCGCAGGTCAACGCTGCTCAGCATTGCGCGTATTGTTCCTGCAAGAAGATATTGCCGATCGCGTACTCGATGTCATGCAAGGCGCAATGGAAGAGTTGACGATTGGTAACCCTAATTCAATTAAAACCGATGTAGGTCCTGTTATTGATGCGACTGCGGCGGCAAACTTAAACGCGCATATCGATCATATCAAGCAAGTTGGTAAGCTCATTAAGCAGATTGAGTTACCTAAAGGCACTGAAAATGGTTACTTTGTCGCACCGACAGCGGTAGAGATCGATTCAATTAGGGTGCTAGAGAAAGAGCACTTTGGTCCTATTTTGCATGTGATCCGCTATAAGTCTTCTGAGCTGGATAAAGTGATTACTGAGATCAACTCAACCAACTTTGGTTTGACCTTAGGTATTCACAGCCGCAACGAAGGCCATGCATTGAAACTCGCAGCTAAAATTAGAGCGGGTAACGTTTATATTAACCGCAACCAAATTGGTGCAGTGGTGGGCGTACAGCCGTTTGGTGGTCAAGGCCTATCAGGCACAGGACCAAAAGCGGGCGGTCCACACTACCTAACACGCTTTATTACTGAAAAAACCCACACCAATAACATTACCGCAATTGGTGGTAATGCGACTTTATTGTCATTGGGTGATAGTGACGAGTAGTCGCTAAACATTCAGCTGACGATCTTTTAGTTAACTATCTTTCAGTTGAACATATAGACAAAATATTTGTCTGCATAAGAGCCGATTGCCCCCAATCGGCCCTTATATTTCAAGCGTAAATCTCATTATATCTATCAATCAATTCTAGTAAAAAATTTGCATGTTCAGCTAAATATACAGCTGTACTTTCATCACTCTTTAATTAATTGTATATTATTTGAGGTAACGCTCTCAAATATTGTAAAATTGATGTACTTAAATAAAATGCTTGCTCTATAATCCTGCTGTTTTCAAGCTGTCTTTTACTCCACCTTTTTAAATTTACTGGTCTAATCAGCTAGTTCCCCCTAATTTTACTAGTGATAAATAAAATGAATCTAACGATAAAACATAAAATTCAACTCGCAGTTTTACTCACTATTGTCGCAATAAGTGCCACTCTTGCTAGCATTTCTACACGCCAACTTAGCGATGATACCGAGGCCGCCATTGCAGCGCGATTCAAACTACAAGCTGAAGCTGTGAGTAATAATATTTTTAGCTGGTTAGACGATAAAAAGCAGGTTGTAAAAGCCAATGAGTCACGCATTCAGCAAGGCTTAGATAGCGACCGAGAATTATTGTTTACCATTAATGGTGGTGGCTTTATCGATGTCTATGCCGGTTTTGATACTGGCGATATCATCTCAGGGGATAAGTCTCAGCCATGGCCAGAAGATTACGATCCTCGCACACGCCCTTGGTATAAGCAGGCTTATACCAGTAGCGAAATGATCACCACGCCACCCTATATCGATATCACAGGTCAAGCAGTTGTGACCTTGGCACAACGCTTTAATGGCGCAATGAACGGTGTACTTGCCGCTGACTTGAGTATTGGCTTCATTACTGAACAAATTAACAACCTTAGTATCGACAACGCTGGTTTTGCTTTCTTGTTAGATGAAAATAACAAGATCCTCGCATACCGCGATAGTAGCTACGCCCAACAAGATGCCAGCCGTCTGGCTCAAACGTTAACCCCATCCAATATTGAATCAATCCGCAATGGCTCCGCTATCACCACTATCGAGTGGCAAGATGGTAAAGAGAAGCTAATTCGCTTAACGCATCTGAAGGGTACTAACTGGACCTTAGGTTTAGTTGAAGATAAAACACTTGCCTATCAAATGATTGAACAACAAGTTATCAACTTACTTATGGTAGTTGCTGTGCTTGCATTTATTATCTTAATTATTGCGTCTTTCATTGTTAACCACATGTTTAAGCCGCTGCAGCAATTAACCGATGCGATTGAAACGTTATCAAAAGGTGATGGCGATCTAACCCAACGTTTTGCCGCAAGCAAACAAGATGAAATCGGCCTACTTGAAGCCCATATGAACCGCTTCCTTGAGAGTTTGCAACAGATGGTGAAGGCCATTTCTAGCGATACCGAGCAGTTAATCAAGCAGATTAACGAATCATCAAATATCGCTGCCAAGGCGAGCGAAGGGGTAAATGGCCAGCATCAAGATGTCGATCAAATTGCAGCGGCGATTCATGAAATGTCAGCAACAGCAAACGAAGTCGCTAACCATGCCGAGATGACAGCCAATGCGGCGCAAGTATCGACTCAAGCCTGCATCGAAGGCAATGAGGTTACCGTTAAAAACAGTGACTCAATTGAACTGCTATCTGAGCAGCTTAATGACGCTTCTAAAGTCGTTTCAACACTTGAAGAAAACGCTACAGAGATCAACCAGATCCTATCAACCATTCAGGCCATTGCTGAACAAACGAATCTACTTGCCCTAAACGCGGCAATTGAAGCCGCTCGAGCTGGTGAGCAAGGCCGAGGCTTTGCCGTGGTCGCTGATGAAGTGCGAGTACTGAGTCACCGCACTCAAGATTCAACCGAAGAAATTAGAGCTATGATCGCCACTTTGCAGCAAAACAGCCAACACGCAGTATCATCTATGACGTCTAGCACCAATATTGCTCAGTCTAGTGTCGAATTTGCTAACCAAGCCAAACACAGCTTAGAGCGTATTACAGACTCAATTACAGAAATCAATGATATGGCGACTCAAATTGCCAGCGCCGCCGAAGAGCAACGCGCAGTATCAGAAGACATCAGTCGTAATACTCAAGCAATTAGTGACACCTCAAATGAGTTGTCATGTCAAACCCAAGAGGTCAGCGACAACGCTCAGATGATGCTACAAACCTCTAGTGAGCTAAGCGATCGAGTTTCACGCTTTAAGATTTAATCATCACAACGATAAAGCCCTGTCACATTCAGGGCTTTATCGTCTCGACTCATAGATACAATAATCCCACCAGCCCAGTGACTCCTGAGTGACTCATCAACCATAAAAACGGCTTAACACATCCTTGCACCTGCTATAAGTGTCAACTATAAGTGTCTGTTTTAAGTACCAGCTTTACTGCCTGCATTAATGCCAACTATTGGTGTTAGACATTACTGAAATCATTGGTGTTAGTTATTGATAATTTGAGACAAACTTCTCATCACTGATACATTTAAAATGCTCATTTAAATATCATCGCCTATAATCCGCGCACATTTAACAGGATTATGTCCCCCCAATTTTCGCTCAGCGTAAATGGGCCCTTGTCCGTCAATATAATAATAATGAACCTCAGCATTAAGCACAAAATCCAGCTCGCCGTTTTGCTCGTGATAATCACCATAACCGCAACTCTCGCCTTTATCGCAAGCAAGCAGCTCAACCTGCAAACCGATCAAGCTGTCTCGACTCGGTTCACACTGCAAGCCGAAGCGCTCAACAATAATATTTTTAGCTGGTTAGCAGATAAAAAACGCATCATCAATGCCAATGAGGCGCGCTTAAGCAGTGCACTTAGCGATGATGGTGAATTGGCGCTAAGTATCCAGGCCGGCGGCTTTATCAACCTGTATATAGGATTAGAAAATGGCTTAGTGATCTCTGGCGATAAAAGCGTTGAGATCCCTGCCGACTTTGATGGGCGTACTCGCCCTTGGTATCAAGATGCTTACAACACCCATGACATCATCACTACACAACCTTATGTGGATCTCTCTGGTGATACCGTTGTGACTCTAGCCAAACGCTTTAATGGCGACATTCATGGCGTACTGGCAGCAGATCTTAGTATCGCTTACATCACGCAGCAGATAGCCGATCTAAATATTGCCAATGCGGGTTTTGCTTTCTTACTCGATGAAAACAACAAAATACTGGCCTTTAGAGATAGCGGTTACGCCCAACAAGATGCCAGCCGCTTTGCTCGCAGCCTGACTCAGTCAAACATCTCAACTCTGCTTAACAACGGTGACATCACGACCCTAGAGTGGCAAGACGGCGCAGACAAGCTGTTACGCTTGACCCCATTGCAGGGTACCAAATGGACATTAGGCTTAGTCGAAGATAAAGAGCTTGCCTATCAGGCGATAACAAAACAGCTCCAGCAGTGTCTTATTGCTGTGGTTATTCTCGCCTTAGTGATTTTGATTATCGCCTCGGTGATCATCAATCATATGTTTAAGCCGCTACAACAGCTCACCAGCGCCATTGAGTCGCTATCTAAAGGGGACGGTGACTTAACCCAGCGGTTTTCAGCTCACCGTCAAGATGAAATAGGCATGCTTGAGCGCCATATGAATCGGTTCCTAGAGAGCTTACAGCTGATGATTCAAGCCATTTCTAATGATACCCAAATGCTAATCAAGCAGATCAATGAGTCATCAGACATTGCGGTGCAAGCCAGTAACGGTGTCAATGCTCAACATCAGGATGTGGATCAAATTGCCACGGCAATTCATCAAATGTCAGCGACTGCGAGCGAAGTCGCCAATCATGCAGAGATGACCGCCAATGCAGCTCAAATTTCAGCTAAGGCTTGTCAGGAAGGTAATGAGGTTATCGTTAAGAACAGTGATTCAATTGAACTGCTATCAGAGCAGCTCAGCGACGCATCGCAGGTTGTATCAGCACTTGAAGCGAATGCCACAGAGATTAATAAAATTCTCTCAACCATTCAGTCAATTGCCGAACAAACCAACCTACTGGCGCTCAATGCCGCAATTGAAGCGGCACGAGCCGGTGAGCAAGGTCGAGGCTTTGCCGTGGTCGCCGATGAAGTGCGGGTACTGAGTCATCGCACTCAAGATTCAACCGAAGAGATCCGTGCCATGATCGCCACCTTGCAGCAAAACAGTCAGCAAGCTGTCGCCTCAATGGCCTCCAGCACAGGTATTGCGGATAGCAGCGTCGAGTTTGCTAATCAGGCCAAACAAAGCTTACTGCGCATCACCGATTCAATCACCGAAATTACCGATATGGCAACACAGATAGCCAGTGCCGCTGAGGAGCAGCGTGCGGTATCTGACGATATTAGCCGTAATACTCAAGCGATAAGTGATACATCGCACCTATTGTCCTCTCAAACCCAAGAGGTCAGTGATAATGCACAGATGATGCTACAAACCTCTGGTGAGCTAAGCGATCGAGTATCACGCTTCAGGATTTAATCTTCGCAATAATTTAAGCCTTGCCAACAAAAAGCCCAGATCCACTGGGCTTTTTGTATTATTGACAGAGCTTTTCTACTTAGCTATTTTTCGCTACCAATTAACCTAAGCGCTTAAACAGGCTAGCGTAGTAAGCATCACTCTCAAGCAGTTCACTATGAACACCACTCATGCGAATTGCCCCCTGATCCATTAAATGAATCGCATCCATCTTATTCATCGCAGTAAGGCGGTGGCTAATCATCAACATGGTTTTACCTTCGGCAAACTCGAACAACAAGCGGAGGATTTCACGCTCGGTACGCTTATCCAGGCCCTCTGTTGGCTCATCTAACAGTAAGATTGGTGCATCGCGTAATAAGGCTCTTGCCACACCAATGCGGCGCTGTTCACCACCCGATAATTGACGTCCGCCCTCCCCGAACCAAACATCTAAAGGCTTTTCAGCTTGTAATAAACTCTGCAAACCCACCTTTTTCAGTACAGCAATCAACTTGTCATCATCTTTACGGGTCGCGCCAGGGATCGCTATGGCTAAGTTGTCACGCAGGCTGCCACTGAAGAGATAAATGCGCTGACTGACCACTGACATAGATTGCCGTAATTGCTGCTCGGTATACTCACTCGCATCAAGGCCATCAATACAGACTTGGCCTTTATTAGGTAACCATTCTCGAGTCAGTAATGATAATAGGCTCGATTTTCCACAGCCCGTTTGCCCAAGAAGCGCCACCTTTTGACCCGCTGGGATCTTGAGGTTTAATCCCTTTAGTACAGTTTGCTCATCAAGGTAGCCAAACTCAATGTCGTTAAACTCGATATTTCCAGCTGATATTTCTGCCGTTTGGCTTGATGTAAATGTGACGCTTGGCGTTTGTTCAACCACCTCATTTAACCTTGTTGCTGCAGAGCTACAAGCTGATAAATGCTGGAAAGCGCCAGCGAGCGGCATCATCATCTCAATGGTTGCCATGGTTAAAAATACCACCATGGCAAGCCTTGGGCCCGGCGGTACCGCACTGCCTACACCCGACGCGGCTAAGTACAGCATCAATAACACCGCAAAACCGTGGCACAAAATCAAACAGGCTTGGCTTAATGCCGTGACTCGATTCATCGCATTTTGGCTATTGATCATCATGCTTTGCGCTTGATTAAGCCTGTCTCTATAAGCCTTCTGCGCGCCAAATAGAGTCAGTTCAGCCTGACCTTGTAAGTACTCCAGTAACTGTACTCGTAGTACTCGCTTGGTTTCTAGCTGGGCAATGCCTGGCTTACGCCCAAGAAAATAAAAGGTCGTTGGCAGCAATAACCAAACAGCGAGCAACACGCCACATAAAGTGCGGGCAAGCTCAGGATCAAAGTGGCCCACGAAAAAGTACAACGCCAGCATCATCAACAGTGATGCCGCTAACGGTGTGATTAACCTAAGATACAAGTGATCTAAGGTATCGATATCAGCAACCAAGCGATTAAGCAGATCGCCTTGGCGCACGCCCTGTAGGTTCTTGGCGCTCAGCGGGAGTAACTTATTCCATACCCAGCAGCGTAAGTCGGTAAGTAAGCTAAAGGTGGCTTCGTGTGTTGCTAGGCGCTCACCATAACGGCTTGCTGTGCGCACAATCGATAAAAAGCGCACTCCACCAGCTGGAGTAAAGTAGTTAAACATCTGCGCCGTTAGCACTGTTAATCCGGCAACTGCCGCCGCAGATAAAAACCAACCCGATAACGACAATAATCCAATACCAGCCATTAAGGTTGTCACACTTAAAAATAGTCCAATAAACATCATGAACCATTGGCTTTTAAAACGCTTGATATAGGGAAAGAGTGCTCTCATGACTTGGCTCCCTCTGACATATTATTCACTAGCGCTGCAGCATCAAACTCGCTCACGCTACTGGCTTCATCAAGCATCTGTTTAAACGTGCCGGCCTGAGTGGCAAGCTCAGTATAATTACCTTGCTGGACTATTAAGCCGTTATCTATCACCAAAATGTTATCCATCGCACTCAAGTTCTCGAGTCTATGAGTGACCATCACACATGCCACGCCTTGCATAGCTTGGGTCAGTGTAGATTGTACCGCTTGCTCACTTAAGCTATCTAAACTGGCCGTTGGCTCATCGAGGATATACAGCTTAGCTTGCTGACCCAGTGCACGAGCAAGGGCTATTCGCTGCGCCTGCCCCACCGATAATCCCGCCGTTTGTTCCTGGATTGGATACGCTAACCCTAGCGGTTGCTGCTCGACAAAACCGAGGATCTGCGCCTTTGCTAACAAGCTATAAATAGCCTCATCAGATAACTCACGACCCATGGCGACATTGTCACGCAAACTGCCATGAAACAGCTGCGGCTCTTGCCCGAGCCATGCCAACTGCTTGCGCCAATCCTCCAGGGCTAACTCACTTAACTGTGTACCAGAGATCCGCAGCTCCCCTTGATAGGGTAGAAAACCGAGCAAGGCATTGAGTAAACTGGTTTTGCCAGCGCCGCTCGGGCCCACGATGGCCACATGCTCGTTAGCTTTGATCTGGAACCTAACAGGCCCGAGTAACAAACTGCCATCTAGGCTATAAACAGATAAATCTTTAGCTTCAATCTCTATCTTGTCGTCAACTGGCTTATTACCACCAAACTGCTCGGTTGGGTGGTCGAGCAATGTCATCAACTCTTCTGCCGCACCGATAGCCTGTGCTTTAGCGTGATAATGAGTGCCCATATCTCTTAGTGGCTGGTAAAACTCAGGCGCCAAGATCAACACAAATAAACCGGTAAACAAACTGATTGAAACGCCATAATGACCAAAGTTCAAATGACCTAAATAGCTAAAACCAAAGTAAACCGCCATTACTGCAATAGATACTGCCGCAAAAAACTCCAGTACCGCTGAGCTTAAAAATGCCATTCGCAGCACAGCCATAGTGCGTTCACGAAACTCTTCCGACGCCTTGCGGATCACTCTTGCTTCTTTCTCACCTTGGTTAAATAACTTGAGCGTCGACAAACCTTTTAATCGGTCCATAAAATGGCCGCTTAAACGTGCTAACGCGCTAAAATTTTTGCGATTCGCATCTGCAGCGCCCATGCCGACTAAAATCATAAACATAGGAATAAGCGGCGCGGTGGCCAATAAAATCAGACCAGCGGCCCAGTTAATAGGGAATACCGCCACGAGGATGATTAGTGGAATGAAACCGGCCAACACCACTTGTGGCAGATAACGTGCGTAGAAATCTTGTAGATCTTCGACTTGCTCAAGCACTATGCTAGCCCAGCTTCCCGCGGGTTTACCTTTAATAAAGGCAGGCCCGAGTAGCGCTAACTTATCAAGCACTGCTGCGCGCATCTGTATTCTTAACCTAGCGCCAGCCTGAAAACTGGCACGCTCGCGGGCAAAGGCAAGCACCCCACGCACAACCGTCAGCAGTAACAGAGCCAAAAAATGGTCGATAAAATCGGACTTGGGCAGCTCATCAATAATGATCCCTTGAAGAACCGTCGCAATAAGCCACGCCTGACACATCAAGCTTAGCCCGGTTAACACACCAAAAAAAACTGACAAATTTAAGTAAAATCCACAGGCTTTTTTCTGTAACTTTAGCCATTTAGTAAGCTTTTTCTCTACTGTTTTATCCATGTGATTCCAGACTAAAGACAACTTGGGGATGAGTGGATGCTTTGCTCTTTACTGTGGCAAACCCAACATAAGCACGTTATTAAAGACTTTAACGTATCGCCTAAGTTCAATCACCCTTGAGCAAAAAACGAGAATGCATCTCAATATTGCCTGAGTATCGCAGGCATTAATCGCAGAATAAAACATCTATGCTGTAAATGTTATCGGACTCACAAAAATTGAGCTAGATCAATAAACCAAGCAGAAGACGATAGATATAAATTGCGATTTAAATACAAAAAAACCGCACTAAGCTAGGCTCATTGCGGTTTAAAGGTTGATTTAGAACGAGCTAAATCAATTAACGATTAACATCGTTATCGATAGGAGATTAACGCTCTGCGTCAGACTCGTAATCTGAGTTATCGTCATCATAATCACTTTTAGGCGCAGCAGCTTCACGTGCACTGCGCCATACTTCTGCAGCTTGCTCTTTTGCATCAGCAGCTTCGTTACGCTCATCACGTGCCTTAGCCTTACGCTCGTTACGCTTGACTAAGTTTTCTAAGAATGACTTAAGCTCAGTCTCACCCCAAGCTTGCGCTTCAGCTTCTGTAGCAAAACCTTTCTTACTCTTAGAAACAACGATCTTTCTCGCTGTTTGACGACGAGTGATTTGGCCAGTCCACGTTGCGCCATCTGCTACTATGCGAAAATCATACTTCTTAGTTTGTGTCATGTTACTTTTTATCCTAACAATAATTCTAATACTTGAGCCAAACACACTGTTGGGCCGAATAAACCTATTAAATATAGATCAATTCGCCAACGATATTGGTGAGCTCAATCAATACGCAAGAACAACAACCTAAGCATCACTCTCACGTTCATAATTCTGTTTCTAAACCGCACTGCCAATGTTCACCTTACACTGCAATACGCTTTACTTCATTCCCGACTCTAATTCACACAGCTTACAATTAAGCTTATAACCAATCATGGCATTTCTACCCTCTTGATCTGTCACCCAATCTCGCCGCTCCCATGGAGGACGATGACGAACATGCTGAGTATGACCGCAAGACAAATTGGCAACCCAATGATCTTCATCATCTTTATGATAACTCACGATAGGCTGCAGCATGACAAACCGCCGAATTAGGTAAAATAGTTACCTAGAATTTACTGGTAAAAATCGGTAGATGAACTTTCAGGGGCGCGAGATTAACACATGCAGCGCTGATACAACATCTTTTAATTGCCCAAAAATCACACAATCGACGTTTTTTTTCAAAATTAGCCCATTTCAGTGCGTAACAGTTATCAATCCAGCCCAATATCTCCAGCCTAGAATCAATTTAGTGCCATACTCTTTATAACGTGGTTATTTGGTCAGTGATTGCTTAATAATTAGCGCTTTTTAAGCAGATCCTGTAAGCTGCACGGCCGCCAGCATCCGCAGGCCCCCTAAAACCGCTGCCAGTCGTACTTTAACGCCTATTTCGCAGCCGAAATGAGACCTATCTATGAGTTTTGCCTCACTGGGCTTATCAGCCCAAATTTTGAAAGCCGTTGCCAACAAAGGTTATGACACTCCTTCACCTATTCAGGCACAAGCAATTCCAGCCGTACTTGAAGGTAAAGACGTGATGGCCGCTGCGCAGACCGGTACAGGTAAAACAGCAGGCTTTACCCTGCCATTGCTAGAGTTACTTTCAAAAGGCACTAAGGCACCAGCAAAACAAGTACGCGCATTGGTATTAACACCCACTCGTGAGCTAGCCGCTCAGATTGGTGAAAGTGTTGAAGTCTATGGCCAATTTTTACCTCTGAAATCTGCGGTAATATTTGGCGGTGTTGGCATTGGCCCACAAATTTCTAAACTTAACCGCGGCGTTGATATTCTGGTTGCGACACCAGGGCGTTTACTCGACTTATATAATCAACGTGCAGTGAGCTTTAGCCAGCTCGAAGTATTGGTACTTGATGAAGCCGATCGCATGTTAGACATGGGCTTTATTCACGACATCAAAAAGATCCTGGCGATTCTGCCGGCTAAGCGTCAAAACTTGATGTTCTCAGCCACTTTCTCTGATGAAATTCGTCAACTCGCTAAAGGCTTAGTGAACAATCCTGTAGAGATCTCGGTTACCCCACGTAACGCGACCGCTAACACGGTACAGCAGTGGATTTGCCCAGTCGATCAGGGTCAAAAAGCCGCTGTTTTAGTCCAGCTAGTTAAGCAGAACAATTGGCAACAAGTATTGGTATTTAGTCGTACTAAGCACGGTGCAAACCGTCTTGCCAAGAATCTTGAAGCAAAAGATATTACTGCTGCTGCTATTCATGGTAATAAGAGCCAAGGCGCAAGAACCAAAGCTTTGGCTGACTTTAAGAGTGGCGCTGTGCGAGTGCTTGTGGCCACCGACATCGCTGCACGTGGCCTTGATATTGACCAACTGCCGCAAGTGGTGAACTTTGACTTACCAAATGTGCCAGAAGATTATGTGCATCGTATTGGCCGAACAGGTCGTGCTGGCGCTTCTGGCCATGCTGTATCGCTCGTTAGCAGCGAAGAGATTAAGCTGCTACGTGACATTGAGTTACTGATCAAACAGAACTTAGAGCGACGCCCTGTTGAAGGTTTTGAACCCACTCATGGCTTGCCAGAAACAGACTTAACGGGTAAATCACATGGGCAAAACAAAGGCCCACGTAATGGTGGTCAAGGCCGAGGTAACGAACGTTCTCGCAGCCCACATAAAGGCGCTAACTCGGGCGGTGCTAGCAATAAATCACCAAACCCACGTCGTCAAGGCAATGCGCAAAGCAGCGAAGGTGTGAAGGTTGAGCATAAAGATGGTCAACGCAGCGGCGAAATGGCACGTGGCCACCAGCCAACCGAAAACAAACCTAGACGTCAGCGTCGCCCTAACGCTGGCAGCTCTGCTAATGGTAATCCAAGCAATGGCGGCCCAGAGCGCAGCCAAAGCAAGCCATCGGGTCAGCGTCGTTCTCATTCAAATAGAAGTGCTAATAAGCCAAGCCAAAATAGCTAATATTTAAACTGGCCAGCAACAGATACAATGACCAAGACTCTCCATCCGTGGGTCTTGGCATTAGCGCCTTTGGCATAAGTGCTCCAGGCACAAATACCAAGACTACCCATAGGTGTTCGTATTAGCGCCCTTGGCATAAGTGCTCCAGGCACAAATACCAAGACTACCCATCGGTGTTCGTATTAGCGCCCTTGGCATTAGCGCCCTTGGCATAAGTGCTCCAGGCACAAATACCAAGACTACCCATCCATGGGTCTTGGCATAAGTGCTCCAGGCACAAAAAAGCAGCGCCTAAGCGCTGCTTTTTTATACCTAAAGCCACACCCAAATGCGCTTAACGCATTTCCCATGCACGGTATGAACGGCCTTTTAGCTTACCGTTCGTAATTTTATGCAGGGCTTTTTTAGCCACTTTGCGGTTAACCGCCACGTAAGCGCGCATATCGGTAATTTTGATTTTACCGACTTCAAAGCCCTCAATACCATCCTCGCCCGTTAATGCACCAAGAATATCACCAGGACGCAATTTCTGCTTTTTACCACCATCGATTTGCAAGGTGATCATCACAGGTTGTACCGGGAAGGTATCTAACAAGTGCTCTGATGGCAGCGCTTCATTAACGATATCACGCTCAAGATAATCTTCGAGCAATGCAATCTTGTAGCCATCTTCATCATTGTAAAATGTGTGCGCCGAACCTTTACTGCCCGCACGGCCTGTACGACCAATACGGTGAATATGTACTTCAGTGTCGTAAGCCACGTGATAGTTAATCACAGCGTCCAATGCGTCGATATCAAGGCCACGCGCCGCAACATCGGTTGCCACCATGATAGACACACTCTTATTGGCAAACTGCAATAAGGTTTGGTCTCTATCTCTTTGCTCTAAATCACCGTGTAGAGCAACAACGCTAAAGCCGTCATTCTTCAATTGCGCAGCAACATCTTTGGTTTCACGCTTGGTATTACAAAACACCACAGCACTTTCAGGGCGGTATTGCAGCAGCAATAACTTCAACGCTCGCATGCGGTCGTTGTTATTACCAACCTCATAGAAGTGTTGTTCTATGGTGCTTGTTGCATGAGTCGAAGCCACTTTAACCAATACGGGTTTGAACATGATCTTATCTGCAATAGACTGGATCTGCTCAGGGAATGTCGCACTAAACAGTAGCGTCTGGCGCTCTATCGGCATACGCTCCATGATGCCTTCAAGCTCAACCTGAAAGCCCATCTCTAACATACGGTCAGCTTCATCGAGCACTAAAGTATGTACATTGTCTAGATCTAAGCGGCCGCGATCTAAGTGATCGATAATACGGCCTGGCGTACCAACAATAATGTGCGCGCCATGTTCTAATGAGCCAATTTGTGGCCCCATTGGTACACCGCCACAAAGGGTCAGTACTTTAATGTTATGGATACCACGAGCAAGTGTACGGATCTCTTTTGCTACTTGGTCAGCAAGTTCACGAGTTGGGCATAAAACCAGTGCTTGAATGCGAAAACGTTTAACGTCTAATTTGTGCAGTAAGCCCAAACCGAACGCTGCCGTCTTACCCGAGCCAGTCTTACCTTGGCCAATGACATCTTCGCCATTAAGAATGGCAGGTAAGCTTTGCGCCTGAATCGGTGTCATCGACTCATAACCCATCGTTTTTAGGTTATCGAGTAATTCAACCTTAAGGTTAAGGCTTGAGAATGGCGCTTGGCCATCGGTGTTTGGGACTGATTGAGTCAAAGTATCTTTCCTAAGTATTCACTGCTGTTTAGGGCCGTTTACCCTCTAGGACTCGATACCTTAATCAGGTTCATCAAATCGCGCTTGGCAGTGATAAAATCATGGTGACAAGGCTCCAAACCATCAGGAGCAAAAGTTGTCGTTTGCTATCGCTATAAATTATAGCGCGCTATTGTAGCAGTTATTCTTTTAGTTGCAGCATGTCGAATATAGGATAACTAATAAATATATCGCTATCGCAGCCTTTTACGGCCTTTAGCGCCGAGTTTGGTTAACTTGGTGCCTCTATTAACTCGGCCGCAATAGCCCTGATGTAAATGAGCAAGCTCCTAACAACAGAATCCTAGCCACAAAAAAGCTGGCTATGTTTGCCAGCTTAATATTAGTCGTATCGAGGATGATTGCCGCATCAAATTTGCCAAGAGTGCATAGATAGTGCAAACAACTAATGTCAGTTACAGATCCTCGCCGCGTAGTGTTGCGCTTAATCTATCAACCCACCAATCAACCGCATCTCTAGCATCGTCGGTTGAGTCAATCATGGTGCTAAAGTCTTTACCGCCCGCTTTTCGGTCAATCACAGCCACGATAGGCTTACCCGTTTGCGCATCGCTAAGCATAAGCTCTATCGTCGCACTACCCACATTGGTATGCTCGCCAGTCACTACCTTTGAAATACTTGAGATCCCAAGCCCAAAAGGCAAAATACTGCTAGTGACGGCTAAAATTGGATTCGGGGTTTCAATATTGGTTAACGCCACGCTGACTCTAAGTGTTTTAGGCGCTTCACCTTTAGCGAGGGTTTGCTCCAGTTCAGTTTGGTTGATGATCTTAAAACGCTGACTGGCTTTTTGCTTAATTTTACTGATTAGATAACGTGAAACCTCAACAACATCCTCATCATCTAAGTTGTCGTAACGGGTTTTATCATCTAAAACTAACCAAGCTTGGTCAACGATGACGCTATCGTACTGACTAAGGATTTGATTAAGGTCGCTAACACTTTTTATTTTAGGTTGCGCCCAAATAAGGTCACTTCCACCGTCAGGGCCGGGTCGAAAATCGTCAAATGAACTAAACATCTGCGAGTTTCTATAATCCTGGATGGTGCCACAACCTGTTAGCAATAAAGTCAAACCCAGCAAAAATAGTCGTGTCACAGTCATGGTCTTTACTCACTTTAAGTCGATGCTAACCCGCCTGTTAGCAAATAATGAGCAAAGTTTACACCAATAAAACACAGCAATAAAACACAGCAGAGCACACAACGTGACAAACAGCACAGTACACAACCGTATACTCACATTCCCATCTAAAAAGGTTGATCTATGGTTCAGCGACTTCGATTAATCTGGATTAAATACACCAATAACTGCACCACTGGCTTTTTTAGCCACTTTTTCTTCTGTTTGTTGCTCACGATAATCGCACTCAACACACTCTACGGTTTCAATACCATTTTCTTTAAATAACACGATTGATTCTTTTGCTTGGCACTTCGGGCATTTAGCACCTGCTACAAAACGTTTCTTCACTTTTTTAGTTGTTGTCGTTGTTGTCATGATTTAAATTCCTTTACACATATGCCTAACATTTTGCCACAAAAGCTGCGTCATGACCGTACTTTTCTAGGATTCACCATAGAAGTAACCATGGGTTCTAAGCTATTATCTGTCCCCAATATTTGCTGTTACTCTGACATAAAGCCGACCTCAATGATCACCATCACTCAAGCTCAACTCGTTCGTGGCTCGAAAACCTTGCTCGATGAAACTTCATTAACCGTCTACCCTGGCCACAAAGTCGGTCTGGTTGGAGCAAACGGCAGCGGAAAATCTTCATTACTTGCGCTTATCTTGGGCAAAATCCATCTTGATAAAGGTGAGTTTACTATGCCTAGCGGTTGGCAGATGGCCACTGTGGCGCAGGAAACACCCGCACTTGACGTCTCAGCCATTGAATATGTCATTGATGGCGATACAGAATACCGCGAACTTGAAGCACTGCTACATGCTGCACAAGAGGCCGACGATGGCCATAAAATTGCGCTCTTGCATGGCAAAATTGATGCGATTGGCGGTTATGCCATTCATTCTCGCGCCGCAAGCTTACTCGCCGGCCTAGGCTTTAGTGAGCAAGAGCAGCGCAATCCAGTTAAGAGCTTCTCGGGTGGTTGGCGTATGCGCTTGAACTTAGCTCAAGCACTATTGTGCCGCTCAGACCTACTGCTTCTCGATGAGCCAACCAACCACTTAGACTTAGATACCATGTACTGGCTAGAGGGCTGGATTAAAGCTTATCAAGGTACGCTTATTCTTATCAGTCACGACCGCGACTTTATCGACGGCATTGTCGATGAAATCGTTCATGTCGAAAATACTAAGCTGAACTATTACAAAGGTAACTACACCTCCTTTGAGCGCGTGCGTGCAGAACGGATGGCGCAGCAACAAGTGGCATTTGAACGTCAGCAAAAAGAGCGCGCTCATATGCAGTCTTTTGTTGACCGTTTCCGTTATAAAGCCAGTAAAGCTAAGCAGGCTCAAAGCCGCTTAAAAGCGCTTGAGCGTATGGCCGAGCTCTTACCATCACAAGCTGATAGCCCTTTCCACATGGCTTTTAGAGAACCTGAAGCCCTACCCAATCCTCTGGTGACCATGGAGCAAGTCTCTATCGGTTACGGTGAAACTGAGATCCTAAAAAAGGTACATCTCAACCTTGTTCCTGGTGCTCGTATCGGTTTATTAGGTCGCAACGGTGCGGGTAAGTCGACTCTGGTAAAGCTACTGTCGGGTGAGCTGTCACCGATGAAAGGCAAATATGAGACAAACCCAGGCTTAAATATCGGCTATTTTGCCCAGCACCAGCTGGAATTTTTAAGCTTAGATGACTCACCACTGCAGCATATGGTGCGCCTAGCCCCAAATACCAAAGAGCAAGAGTTACGTAACTTTTTAGGAGGCTATGGCTTTAATGGTGATATGGCTTTAGCGCCAGTTAGACCTTTCTCTGGTGGTGAAAAGGCGCGTTTAGTATTAGCGCTTTTGGTTTGGCAACGTCCTAACCTATTGCTACTCGATGAACCGACCAACCACTTAGACTTAGAGATGCGTCATGCGCTAACCATGGCACTACAGACCTTCGAGGGCGCAATGATTATCGTCTCGCACGATAGACACTTATTACGCTTAAGCTGCAGCGACTATTACTTAGTCGACCAAGGCGAAGTAAAAAGCTTTGAAGGTGACTTAGATGATTACCATCAATGGTTGCTTGATGCGGCAAAAACCGCAGGCAAAGAGGAAGACAGCGACGCGAGCACGCCGATTCAAGATAAAAAGCAGCAAAAGCGCTTAGAAGCCGAACTTAGACAAAAGCTGTCGCCACTTAAAAAAGTGCAGACTAAGCTGGAGAAAGAGCAGCAAAAAGCCAACGACCGTTTAAAAGAACTTGAAGGGATGCTAGCTGACACCAGCCTTTATGATGCCGATAATAAGGCTAAGCTTACCCAAGTGTTAGCCGAACGAACCACGCTTACCCAAGGGTTAGAGGAAAGCGAAATGGAGTGGCTAGAGATCCAGGAAGAAATTGAAAGTATTGAACAAGGTGTTCGCACTGAAATCTAACAAGAACCATAATTAATACCATTGAGTATAAGGGAAGCATTGCTTCCCTTTTTATTTGTCATACCATAGGTATCAATCTTCAACGATTATTTAGGCAACTGAACTTAATGACATTAGTAGATAACCTTCCCCCCAGCTTGTGGAGCGATTGCGATGCCATCTATGAGCAACACCAAAGCCTGTGTTTGCAGTTACAAGATGCCCACCAGCTCAACGTCAATCTATTGCTATTAGCGATTTGGCTCGATAAACAGCAGCACACTCTTGCGTTACCTCATTGGGAGAGGCTGCAGCAAACGATGTTTACATGGGAACAAAAGCTCTTACTGCCCTTTCGAAAATTAAGACGCCTAGGTAAAAACCAGCTTGAGAGTTCGGAATACCAACAGATGCTAAGCGTAGAGTTAATGCTAGAGCGTAAGTCTCAGGCGATGATTTCTAACACACTGCAAGCTATGCCATTAGAGTCGAATGACACAGGCCAAGGCGCAAATAATGTAAGCGACTATCTGAGCATATTTAACCTCAAAAGCGCTCACTATCCCTCATTGCAACTCAAAAGCGAGTAATACTCGCCGTTTTACATAACATGGTAGTTATGTTGTTAATCTCTCAGCCAACCGCGTCGCGTTTCTTGCGGTCATACCGTAAATAGACAGCTGTGGATTCGCGCCTAAGCTCGTCGGGAATATTGAACCATCCATCACCGATAGATTATCGAAGTAGTGCGACTCACCAAAGCTGTTCACCATCGACATGTTAGGATCTTCTCCCATTGGGCAGCCCCCCATGACATGCGCTGAGGCGACAACCGTTTTCAGTGGTGCGAGATCCATATTCTTTATGGCTTTCTTGGCCTCATTCCAGCTCGAAAGATACGGCATGCCTTGACTAATAGGCAGTACTTGCTGCGCACCTGCGGCAAATTGCAGCTCTGCCATACTCGCGTAAGCTCGCCTTGCTGCACGCCAAAAAGCTTCTGTGAGCGGGTAATCGAGTGTAAAGCCATGCTCGGTCAATTTAACCTGCCCGCCTTGGCTGTTTTCATGATAACCATCGCGAACCAATGCGATGGTCACTTGCAGTTGATTGAACTTCTCCATTAAATCCGCGTGACTTTTGCCGTAACCAATGGTTTTTGAAGCGATCAAAATTGGATGAATTGGCGGGACTTCAAGCTTATAACCGAGTTCACCGTCCGCGCCATTTTGCCATACAAACTGATCTGAATAGATGGATTGTGGTGCACCGCTGTGGCCATTAATTGGATCGCTAAACACGGCCCCGCTCAATAAGGTCGGATGTAGGAAGGTACGTTTACCAATAATTTCATGGGGATCAGGCAACTTAGATCGCAACATGATGGCCGGAGTATGTATGGCTCCCGCCGACAAGATATAATGTTTTGCCTTAAACATCAGTTCAACCGGTAACGGCTGCATGTTGCTATCAACCGCTTGAGCTTTTACCGCAAAAATTTTGTCATTATGATACTCAAGTTTCATCACTTTAGCTTGACTCACTAACGTCGCACCGCGATCGAGCGCCGCAGGTATGGTGGTGACCAACATCGACTGTTTAGCATTGACTGGGCACCCCATGCCGCAGTAACCGGTATTCCAACAGCCTTTAACATTGCGCTTTATGACGGTGTAGTCCCAACCGAGCGTTTCACATCCCTGCTTTAATGCTTGGTTATTACGGTTTGGATCATAGGCCCATTGACTAATGTTAAGCCGCCGCTCCATTTTCTCAAACCATGGATCGAGTTCCTGACGAGAAAGCCCCACCACAGATTTGGCTTGAGCCCAATATTCAAGTGCTGGTTCTGGCGTGCGGATAGACGTTGTCCAGTTAACCGTTGTTGAACCGCCTACTGCACGCCCCTGAAATATGCCAATAGCCTTATCGCTTGTCTTCATTCCAGCCGCTTGATGATACAGATCCGGATAGGCGACACGCTCTTCCATGACAAAGTCTTTCGAAGATTTAAGCGGGCCTCCTTCAACGATAATCACTGATAGGCCAGCCTCGGTGAGAATTTCTGCTGCGACCCCGCCGCCCGCGCCACTCCCCACAATCACAACGTCAGCTTCTAAAGTTTGGTTTTGAGTCAGCTTAGCCGCATTAATATGTGCCCAGCCAGACTCTAAGCCCGTTACAATAGGATCTTCAATGGCCACAAGCTACCCCTTACCCAGCGTGTTGATTAATAACATCAGTTCATATCCTCAAGGAAAGTTGGCTTGGCATAATGTAAGCGGCTCCAATGTTCTGGGTTGGAGTAATAACTCGCCATCACTAATTCTCGCAATCCTTGATAAGCTGTCACCATCATGTCGATGAAGCTTGTGCGCCAATTTTGTAGCATCTCAATCAACTCAGGCTGTTTACGTAACATCAAAGGAGTCATACTGCCGGTCAAAATCAATAGACCTAAGCGTCCTTCGAGCATTTCAAGTAGTTGTTCAAGTTCTGCCTGGCTTTCTTGAGGAAGAATAGAAATAGTGTGCTCGATGGCATCTAAGGTACGATTTATCGCGTCACGCTTTAGTGTGGCAACTTCAGGCAAGGCGCCATCTAAAAACACCGGCACTAGCACGCTAAATAACAATCGATGCTTGTCATCAAGTTCTTTATTAACGCGGACATAATCCGACGAGTAATAATTAACTCCCAGCGCTAAACAGGCTGTCCCTGCTAATGCCGTCGTGATAAAAGTACGTCGTTCCATCGCGCCCTCTATTGTTATTAAGTACTTATAATTACGTGCTTATCATTGAGTGATTCTGAGTGTTTTAGCGCTAAAATATCCTCACTTACGCTGTCATTTAGATGCTGATTTACCCCGTCACTAAACGAAAAACTAAACAAATAACTAAACAAATAACTAAACAAATAACTCCGCGAGTCACTTTAGCCAGTTATCAGCCTTACAGCTGGAAACAAAGTCGATAAATGGTCTGATTACAATCTATGCTACACTCTGCTCACAATAACAATTAAACACACGTTTTAATTTTCAGCAATAGCCAATTATTATGAAGCCAACTTTTTCACCCCCTTGGTGGGCTAAAAACCCCCATGTTCAGACGATTCTCCCGGTACTCACCAAAGTGGACAGACCACAGTTAGATCGCGAAAGATTAGAACTGAGCGACGGTGATTTTATCGATCTAGACTGGCAAGGTACACCTGAAAACCATCGAGCTATTCTGGTCATTATTCATGGCTTAGAGGGCAGTGCAGAGTCGCACTATGCACGTCGCATACTGACGGCCAGCAAGGCAATTGGTTTATGTGCGGTTGTGCATCATCACCGCAGCTGTTCAGGGGAGCTTAATAGACTCGCTCGTGGTTATCACAGTGGTGATACTCAAGATCTTCAAACCACTTTACAACATTTAAAAGCACACCATCCAAACAGCCCACTGCTAGCGGTAGGATATAGCTTAGGTGGAAATGTTTTAGTTAAGTATCAAGGTGAGCAACAGCAACAAAGTTTAATCGATAAGGCCGTTGCAATCTCTGCTCCACTGCAGCTCGGGTCTTGTGCGAACCGACTGGAAAAGGGCTTCTCCAAAGTTTACCAAAGCTACCTAATTAAACAGCTGCAACAGAAAATGCGCGGCAAGTTATCAAGACCAGAACTCGCAGCAGTGATGCCAATTAACCATAAAGATATTGAGCAGCTCAATACCTTTTATGCCTTTGACGATAAGATCACGGCGCCACTCCATGGCTTTAACGATGTCGAAGACTATTACACCCGCGCTAGCGGCTTACCTTATTTAAGTTTGATTGCGAAGCCAACGTTAGTTATACACGCTAAAGACGATCCGTTTATGACTGACGCTGTCATCCCAAGCAACAATCAATTGTCTAATCAAGTACAATATGAACTACACGATAATGGCGGCCATGTGGGCTTTATAAACGGTGGCAGCCCTTGGCGACCTAAATATTATCTTGAACAGCGTGTATTGAATTTTTTAACTTCAGCGGAAACCTCAAAATGTTAGTTCCTTACGAATCTTTGTCGCAGTTACCTAGCGATACCTTTTATAACCTCATCAAAGAATACCTTATCAGCCAAGTTGAAGATGGTAGCTTTTCCGGCGATGGTCAGCACAGCATGGAAAAGGCTATTGTTCAATGTAAAGCGGCCCTCAAACAAGGTATTTTAGTCGTAGAGTACAGCGAAGAAGAGGAGTCAATTGGCATTAGGCGTAAAGAGGATATTGTCATTCACGACATGAACTACCAGTAAGCTTAACCGTTGAACTTGCTTGAGCTTACTTTGACCTGAGTTTGACCTTAGCTAAGCTAAGCCGTATAACTGAAGATTCTAAGTACAGTATTCTTACCTGAGTCACTATGATTAGTCGCTGCTTTGGCTAACGTGCAGGTGATCGTTAACTATCTTTATTTTGGGTAAAAAAATGTCAGCGAAACATCCTATTATTGCCGTCACAGGTTCGTCAGGTGCAGGCACCACTACCACTACGACGGCATTCAATCATATCTTTAGACAGCTCGGCATTAATGCAGCAATTGTGGAAGGTGACAGTTTTCATCATTTTACTCGTCCAGAAATGGCGGTAATGATCCGCAAAGAGAAAACTGAAAATAGAAATATTAGTTACTTTGGTCCTGAAGCAAATGACTTTAATCGTCTCGAAAAGTGTTTTAGCGACTACAGTAATACTGGTCAAGGTGAAACTCGCGCGTACTTACATACCTTTGATGAAGCCGTGCCTTTTAACCAGATGCCAGGTACCTTTACCCAATGGCACCCGCTGCCTGAAAATACCGACATGCTTTACTATGAAGGCCTGCATGGCGGGGTCGCAACCGATGATTGCGATGTTGCGCAGCATGTCGATCTACTCATAGGTATGGTGCCAATCGTCAACCTTGAGTGGATCCAAAAAATCATCCGTGACACCTCTGAGCGTGGCCATAGCCGTGAAAAAGTCATGGACTCAATAGTGCGTAGCATGGATGACTATATCAATCATATGACGCCGCAGTTTTCCCGCACTCATATTAACTTTCAACGCGTACCAACCGTTGATACATCAAACCCATTTAGCGCTAAGAGTATTCCAACACTAGATGAAAGCTTTGTGGTGATCCGTTTTCGCGGTATTAAAAATGTCGACTTCCCCTATTACCTACGCATGATCCAAGGCTCATTTATGTCTCGGGTTAATACCCTTGTCGTGCCAGGTGGCAAAATGTCATTGGCGATGGAGCTCATTCTCACTCCACTAGTGAAAGATCTGATGGATAAGCGATTACAGTTAATCTCTCCAGAAAATGAGTAACTCAAAATTATATTAAGATTTGTTTAAGCCTCTCTAGGTAGACTGCTGCTTATCGGGATTTCAGGCGAAAGAACGATAAGTTAGCATTCCCTTGGAGGTAAATTCCCCCATCTTGATCTGTTTATTTCCTCGGGATTGCTAACTGCCCAATTTTCATGATTGATCTTCTTATTTCCTTTAAATCGCTAGCTACTTCCTCTAAAAATATTCCAAATAGTAAATTCCACCTTCATGCTTGATCTGTTTGTTTCTTTGGGATTGCTAACTGACCTTTCTACTCTATCTGCAAAAAAGTAAATTCCACATCCATGCTTGATCTGTTTATTTCCTCGGGATTGCTAACTGCCCTTTCCTAACTTTATCTTCCAAAAAATATATTTTTACCGCTTTCAACAAAACAACCAAAGTAAACTCCACATCCATGCTTGATCTGTTTATTTCCTCGGGATTGCTAACTGCCCTTTCCTAACTTTATCTTCCAAAAAATAT